>JAZNXI010000146.1:0-7040 GCA_045593825.1 Lachnospiraceae bacterium | reverse complement strand
GAAAACCGTATGCACACCATCAAAGCAGTTATGGTTGCTACCCTTGGAAAGTAAGGTTATGTTAAAGATTTTTCAAAAATTGTTAAAAGATAAAGAGCGGTTATTTGATACCGTGAATGTGATACTGGGGCTGTTAATGTTAACAGCCCTGGTTGTTTTCTGGAAAACCGGCAATAAGATTAGTATGTTTGCCATTATTTTTTCCGGCGGGGCAATGAATATATGTAACGGATTCCGGTATTTGCAGCAAAAGGGCCGCAGACAGATGGCTCACTCCATGATTTTGTTTGGGGTGGTAATTCTGGTACTGGGTGTTGTAATCATGGTGATATAGTTCTAATTTTTCTAATGAAACTCTAATTTGCCTTTTTAAGCATCTTGTTATATGATAGAGTCAGGAAAACAAAAAGGGGACGAAAAAAGATTGTTTAAAACAAGGAGGCTTATATGAAAAGAGCAAATGGAGCGTTTGTTGGATTAATATTTATTGTTGTAGGTTTGTTATATGCCTGTTCGGCACTTGACGTTATTGATTTTACCATCTTCTTTCCGGGCTGGTGGACATTATTTATTATAGTGCCTTGCCTGTATGCATTAACCCGTAAAAATGAAGATAAAACGGGTCCGGTTATTGGTCTGGCTATTGGTGTTTGTTTCTTAATCAATGCCCAGGATTTCGACTTCCACATTGATTTCTTCCCGGCAGCGCTTGCTGTGCTGTGTCTTATCATTGGCTGGAAGCTGTTGGTTCCGCAGAAGAAAAAAGAGCACAAGCAGGTAAATATGGAGTTCACTTACGATTCCGGTAGTGAGCCAACAATCAATGTAACAACAGGAGACGAGGGTGCGGCCGGTTCTTCCTTTAGCAGTACTTCCGCAGGCAGCGGTACGTATACCGGTGGTAACGGATATGTTAATGCATCTGCCCTGTTTGGCGGTAAAGACATCCGTGTGGATAATGAATGTTTTACCGGAGCAGACATTACCGTTATTATGGGGGCGGTTGATTTAAACTTGCGGAATGCTATCATTTCCGAAGATGTATATATCAACGTAACCGCAATTATGGGTGGTGTTGATATTTATGTTCCTGCTAACGTCAGAGTGGTAACCGACGGTTGTTCCACTATTATGGGTGGTATTGACGTAAATACTTCCTATGCCAATATTCCTTCTGCAGATTCCCCAAGGGTTATTATTACAGGAAGCTGTATTATGGGCGGCATCGATATTAAATAAGAAAATTAAGAAAGGATTTCCGTTGTGAAATCCTTTCTTTTATGCTATGATAAAGTAGTAATCGCAATAAATTGCAGAAATAAGGAGAATACTATGTATCAGGATACCATCGTGCTCTGCGGCAGCAGTGCTTATGAACAAAAATACTATTTAAATGAGGATTTTTCGGGGCTTCCACAGACAATTAAGGATGAACTTAAAATCATGTGTGTGTTGTTTACTGAAGATGTGGGTGGTATTCTTACGCTGATGTTTGAAGAAGACGGCACCCTGATGTTCCAGACCGAAGCAGAAGAAGGCGACCTGCTTTATGATGAAATTGGCAGTGTGTTAAAGGTAAAGCGTCTTCAGGAAGAAAAAAGAGAGTTATTAGAGTCGCTGGAGCTTTATTTTAAGGTGTTTTTCTTAAATGAGGATGCTGCAGGGTTAATCAAAGAAGAGGGCAAATAAGTCCGATAAAAGGAGAAACGTATGTTGTTAGCAATTGATGTGGGCAATACCAATATAACCTGTGCCGTGCAAAGCGGTGAACAAACAAAAGCAAGTTTTCGCTTAACCACCAAGAAGTCCAGAACCTCCGATGAATTTGGTATCATCATCTGTGACTTGCTGGAAAAGCGTGGTGTAAAGCAGGAAGAAATTACGGATGTTATCATTGCCTCCGTAGTGCCGGGAATTATGTATTCCCTAACCAGTGCTATTATTAAGTATTTAGAGATTACTCCAATGATTGTAGGTGAGGGCACCAAGTCCGGTATCCGCATTGATACGCCAAACCCAAAGGAAATCGGTGCAGACCGTATCGTGGATGCGGTGGCAGCCTACTATTTGTATGGTGGCCCGGTTATTGTGGTGGATTTTGGTACGGCAACCACCTATGATTTAATCACAGAAAATGGTGCCTTTACCGCAGGCATTACCTGTCCGGGCATCCGTATCAGTGCCAATGCGTTGTGGAACGATACCGCAAAGCTTCCGGAAATCGAAATCGAAAAGCCGGCGTCTATTTTAGCGAAGGATACCATTACCAGTATGCAGGCAGGCTTAGTGTATGGCTGTATTGGTCAGACAGAATATATCATTAACAAAATCAAAGAAGAAAGCGGGCTTACCAATGCCAAAGTCGTGGCAACCGGTGGACTTGGCAAGCTCATTGCCGATAATACCGGCAGCATTGACGTATACAACCAGATGCTTACCATGGAGGGACTTCGTCTGATTTATGAGAAGACCTCAGGAAAGAAAGCGTAAGAGAGGAATCATATGCGGAATTTACAAATTGGAAATGTAACAGTGCCGGGTATTGTGGCGCTTGGACCGATGGCAGGGGTAACCGACCTGCCATTCCGTACGTTATGCAAGGAGTGCGGGGCGGATTTAATTTACACTGAGATGGTCAGTGCCAAGGGCATTATGTACAATAATAAAAATACAGAGGCGCTTCTGCGGGTGGAAGAGTCGGAGCGTCCGGTGGCATTGCAGCTTTTTGGGGAAGACCCAAAGATACTGGCAGAGCAGGCAAAGCGTATCGAGGAACGTAACTTTGATATTTTAGATATCAACATGGGTTGCCCGGTGCCAAAGGTAGTTAATAACGGCGAGGGGTCTGCGCTGATGAAGACACCGGAAAAGGTGGGCGAGATTGTCCATGCGGTGTCTTCAGCCATCAGTAAGCCGGTTACCATTAAAATCCGTAAGGGTTTTGGCAAGGATGATGCCAATGCGCCATTGGTGGCAAAAATTGCGGAAGAAGCGGGAGCAGCCGCCATTGCGGTACACGGACGAACCAGAGAGCAGTATTACAGCGGCAAAGCCGACTGGGATATTATCAAGCAGGTAAAAGAGACGGTAAAGATTCCGGTTATCGGTAACGGCGATATTTTTACCCCGCAGGATGCGGCCAGAATGCTCGAAGAAACCGGCTGTGATGGCGTTATGGTTGCCCGCGGCGTGCAGGGAAACCCGTGGCTCTTTGGGCAGATTAAAGCTTATCTGGAAGATGGTACTATTCTGCCAAAGCCGGACATTGATACGGTGGTTGAAATGATTCTGCGTCATGCGGAAATTCATGTAGGCTATGTGGGCGAATATGCAGGCATCCGGGAGATGCGCAAGCATGTTGCCTGGTATGCCACAGGCTTTAAAGGCGCTTCCAAATTGCGAGGAGCAGTCAATGAAGTGGAAACCATGGAGCAGTTGAAAGAGCTGCTGAAACGGTATCGGGATAGTCTTTTGTAAAATTGCACAAATGGCGCATTGAATTAACGCTTTAATATGGCAAAGTGTACAAAATTAATAAAATGAATAAAAAACTGTTGATTTTTTTGCAAAAACATTGTAATATAGCACAAAGACAAATGTACGCGAGGGAAAAACACTCGGGACGGAAAGAGGAGGATGTTTTTATGAGTAAATTAAGAGTTGGTATTTTAGGTGCAACCGGTATGGTTGGCCAGAGATTTATTTCTTTATTAGAGAATCACCCATGGTTTGAGGTTGTTGCGGTGGCAGCAAGCCCACGTAGTGCAGGCAAGACCTACGAAGAGGCAGTAGGTGACAGATGGAAAATGTCCACTCCAATGCCGGAAGCAGTTAAGAAGTTAGTAGTTATGAACGTAGATGAAGTAGAAGCAGTATCTTCTCAGGTTGATTTTGTTTTCAGTGCATACGAAGGCACCAAAGAGCAGATTCAGGCAGCAGAAGAGGCTTATGCAAAGACAGAGACTCCGGTTGTTTCCAATAACAGCGCACACCGCTGGACTCCGGACGTTCCGATGGTAGTGCCGGAAATCAATCCGGACCACATGAAGGTTATCGAATTCCAGAAGAAGCGTCTCGGCACCACAAGAGGTTTCGTAGCAGTTAAGCCAAACTGCTCCATTCAGAGCTATGCTCCGGTACTTACCGCATGGGCAGAGTTCGAGCCATACGAAGTAGTGGCTACTACATATCAGGCAATTTCCGGTGCAGGAAAGACCTTCAAGGATTGGCCGGAAATGGTAGAGAACCTCATTCCGTACATCGGCGGTGAAGAAGAAAAGAGTGAGAAGGAGCCGCTTCGTATCTGGGGCGAAATCAAGGACGGCGTTATCGTTCCTGCAACCTCTCCTGTTATCACCTGTCAGTGTCTCCGTGTTCCGGTATTAAACGGTCACACCGCTGCAGTATTTGTAAAGTTTAAGAAGAAGGTTACCAAGGAGCAGCTTATTGAGAAGTTAGTAAACTTCAAGGGCGTTCCGCAGGAGCTTGAGCTTCCAAGTGCACCAAAGCAGTTCATTCAGTACCTTGAGGAAGATACCCGTCCACAGGTTAAGCTTGACGTAGACTACGAGAACGGCATGGGCGTTTCTGTCGGCAGAATCCGTGAGGATTCCGTATACGACTGGAAGTTCGTAGGACTTTCCCACAACACAGTTCGTGGTGCAGCAGGCGGCGCAGTTCTTTGTGCAGAGTTATTAAAGGCTCAGGGTTATATTACAGCGAAGTAGGCCTCTAAAATTGTATAAGGTTTGATTGAACTCCGGCAGGGTGCCGTATGTTGTGCCCGCCGGGGTTCTTTTTGTATTTAAGATGTTCCCAGGGGCGGGAGATTGTGGTAGAATGGAGAAGATAGAGATTGGAAAATTGAAGTTGTGGTGCTGATATAGCTGGGCAATTACCAACTAATCAAGGGATTTGTATATTTAGTTGGATATGTTTTTTTTCGAAAAACCAATTGGTTTTGAAAGGTACATCAAAAGTTGGTTTTCAATTTCTGCCAAAAACCAACTTCACGCGAGAAATCAGCAAAAAGTTGGATATGTCCTACCATGAACAAACCAATGAATATATAAGATTCCTTAAACAGTTGGTCACAATACAATCCTCACGAACCAACATATCGAGAAAAATACCATAAAAATTGGTTTTATTAAAGGCGAGGAAGACCAATGAATGTCGTGAAATGATAATTTAATTGGTTTTTCATAAAAAATGAAGACCAATTTAATAGATGATTTCTTAAATTCGTTGGATTTTATGACGAAATTTTCCACCGACAACTTCCAATTTACAGAACTTGATAAATTACAGGTCGAAATCGAGCTTAACAAATCAAAGACAAAGACAAAGGAAAAACATCACCATGAAAATGAACGAAAAAGGGCAAATGGCAGCACCTGCTACGATTAAGATGACAGCCAACGCTTTTATAAACAACAACGGAACAAGTATATACTGGTTAGGCGGAGGCGGAGCCATGATAAACAGTCATGGAACCATCATTTTGATTGACCCTGTACTGGAAGGGTTTGATATGCCGCTGCTAATTGATATTCCGGTTTCGTCACAGGAAATACCAAAGGTTGATGCGGTTCTTCTTACCCATTCGGACAGCGACCATTATTCCAGGGCAACCTGCAAAGCATTAAAACCGGTATGCAGGGAATATCATACAACTCATTATGTGGCTTCCTTACTGAAAGAAGAGTGCGGCATTGACGGAATCGGACATGAGATAAATGAGAATATTCGAGTGGCTGATATAGATATTGAACTGACGCCGGCAGACCATGCTTGGCAGAGAATGTTTGAAGAATATAATTACCGTGTGTGGGAAGACGGTGAATGCTGCGGTTTTTATTTGCGTACAGGTGATGCAACCATCTGGTGTGTCGGAGACTCCAAGCTGATGGAATGTCAGCTGCACATGGACCCGCCGGATGTGATACTGTTTGACTTCTCGGATGATTTTGCTCACATTGGGTTAGAAAATTCATATAAATTGGCAAATACTTATCCGGATGCAAAACTTGTACTGATTCACTGGGGAACCGTGGATGCACCAAATGATGACCCATTTAACGGCAATCCGCAGAATGTCTTCGACAATGTTGTGAATCCGAAGCGTGTGATTGTGTTGGCACCGGGGCAGGAATATAAAATCAGGTAAATATCATGGAGGAAATTATGAGAATAGAAACAGAAAGACTAATCATCACCAAATTTGATTTATCTATGGCAGAAAGCGTACATAAAAATTCTTTAGATGAGGATAACAGACGATTCGTGCCGGATGAGGTATTTGAAACGGTGGAGGATGCTAAGGAAACCATAGAGTTTCTCATGGGTGTTTATGAATCCGGAGACGGACCTTATGTATATCCGGTATTGTTAAAGGACGGAACCAATGTGGGATATGTGCAGTTTGTGCCGATAGAAGAAGGCTACGAGGTAGGATATCACATCGGAAAAGAGTATACAGGCAATGGTTATGCTACAGAAGCGCTGAAAGCGTTTTTAGCGGACATTATGCCGAAAAAGAACCTGGATACGGTATACGGAATCTGTGTTGCGGAAAATATAGCATCTGTAAAGGTTTTGGAAAAGTGCGGCTTCCAAAAGGAATATGAGGGTATGGGACAGTATCAGGGAGAAAACAGGCAGATTATGAAATATGTTTTGAAAGTAAATCGGTTTGCCTAATAAATCTATGGAGGCTATGTGTTATGAATGTAATCACCCATTATGATTTATTGATAGATGAAAATAACGACCCATTTCGGGATCCACGGGTATTGCAGGAATATATGTGCCAGTGGGACGGCGAACTGTTTTTGGAAGCCATGGAGCTTACCAAGAATAAGAGTGTTCTTGAAATTGGTATCGGAACAGGAAGAATTGCCGTTAAGGTGGCGGAAAGTTGGACTATCTTCACAAGAAAGCGAAGAAGAGCAATTGCGACTGGATATGTACAGCTTGTGGCGAAAGATATGACACGATTAAATTTTTAGATTCACTGAATGAGGGATGAAACGGAGTAA
>JAZNXI010000145.1:0-56242 GCA_045593825.1 Lachnospiraceae bacterium | reverse complement strand
TGTCCAATATGAATGTAGAAGTGCTTTTAAGGCATATTGAAAATACTGACATGGTTCCTTGGCAAATTCACGTTCCTCTATATCCACAAATAACTTTTTATCATGCTCGTTGCACAAGCATTTAAAAATAGATGCTTGCTTGGTTATTCCTTTTTCCTTCAAATCATATTCAAAAATCTCATCCCCCTGAGTGGTTTCTCCTAAGCAAAAAACCTTCCCTTCTTCAGCTAGTCTCGATAAAATTCCATTATGTTGTATAGAATGCGATTCTATTGGATTCATTCCACATACATGACCTTCGAAATCAGGCACAATACACTTCATTTTAAAGTTGTTATGTTTCTTTCTAGCCTCAGCAAGACTTTTCATCGCATCTGACATTCTTAGTTCTCCTTGTTGACAAAACCTTATAAAAATATTACCAAAAAACAGATTACAAACCAAGACAAAAGGCAACCCCAAGCCGTCCTCCAACACCTCGAAATTGCCTTTTCACATTTTATAAATTTTACAACTATCCTTATCCGGTCATTCTCAGACCTTCAAATAATCCGCCATGTCACAGCCCAAAATCTTTAAAAATTGGTATAAATCTGGTATAAAAATTCTGTTTTAAAATCCCACAACCCTTGAATTTACTGGATTCTTTTGAAAACGCGCATTGTTGCCGTGGCAAACTAACTTGCTACTCCCCATCCACAAACGCGGCATTTATCTCCGCAATCTCTCTTTTTCCTTCGATGTAATCGTGGTACATGTCCCACAAATCAATTTCGCAGTCTTCCATTACTTCGTCCGCCGGCACCCACTGGCGGATGAGTTCGATGCGTTCCTGCTTTGTTGTATCTTTGATTAAGTATGATTTCATTTCCCGTTCTCCTTCTTTCCTGTTCCTCGTGATATTTGCACCATCCGGTTGGCCTTTCTACTTCCCATTATACTCCTTCAGCACTTCATACAGTGTACCTGTCTTGCAATTCTCGGTGCGCATCTTTTCGCAGGTTTCCACAAATTCGTCGTAAGTGCAGGTGGAGATGTTGCACTTGAGTTCTTCGGTGTCGCGGTTTAAGTTGAGCTGGCAGGTGTAGACGCCCCAGGAGGAGGTCCACCAGCCGGTAACGGTGGTTTTGTAGCTCCAGATGGTCCAGGAGTAGCCGCGTTTATCAAACAAGGCAAGTTCCTTTGCCCAGTTTACCCGGTCTTCAAATACGGTAAATTCGCCGATGTAGGTCGGAACCTCGTAGTTTCTGCCGATGTTGGCAAGGTCCTGGTAGATGAAGTAAAAATCGTACGGAACGGCGGCGTCCCAGAAGTTATACCAGTGGTATTCGTACTGCACGTTTTCCCAGCCGTACTTCTTTGGATTTGGCAGGGTGTTAAAACCCCAGCAGCCTTCCATGGTTACTACGTGGTTATCGTTGTTTGCGCGGATAACATCGTAAATTTGGTCAAATACTTCCCAGCATTCTTTGGTGGTAGTTCCGCCGGCGCGGTAGGTCGGCTCGTTTAAAATGTCGTAGGTTGCAATCCATGCGCCCAGGTCCGGTCTGGTATCCATGTAATGGTCGGAAATAAATGCCCAGAGATCCAGGGTGGCGTTTCTATATGCTTCGGAGTGCCACAGGTTTGCTTCGCCGGAGGCGGCGCCGGAATGCTCGTAGCCGTTCTGGCTGCCCGGTGCACCGTGCAGGTCAAGCACGATGTAAAGCCCCTGGGCGGCTGCCTGTTCAATAAACCGGTCGATGTAAGCAAAGGCATCCTCTTCGCTCTTTCTGGTTAAGTCTTCGTTTAAAATATCAAGATAATAAATCGGAAAACGGATGGTGTTAAACTCCAGTTCTTCCTTAATGAATTTGAAATCCTCGGTGGTAAAGAAGTTCTGACGGTATATTGTCATCAGTTCGTCGTAAGTATAATCTGCCAGGTTTGGATTTGCCGCCATGCCTGCGCGGAATTCTTCTTCGGTAAATTCCGGGTACAGGATGTTTCTGTCCTCATCCTTCTCGTAGGAACCGTCCTCCTTGATAATCGGGTCGATAGCAAAGGGACTCATCCAGCCCTCCTGCAGTAGAATCTGGCCGGCATTAATGCCCTTTAACTGCAGTCGGTTGCCCTTGGCGTCATACAGGGCCCGCTTATGCGCCTGCACCAGGCCGGTGTTATTTTCTATGGTTTCTGCCTGCTTTGGCACGGTATACGTCTTAGAATAAATCACAGCTGTCAGCAGCACAATTATCACAATGCCAAGCACCGCTGCCACGCTGATTCCAACCCACTTTAAAATTTTCTTCATATGTACCCCCAGCTCAGTTTAGCTAATAAATGATTTTTGATACACCATGGCCACTTCTTCGGAGGTGGCCAGTTTTTCTGAAAAGGCACTGGCGCTGCCAGCTGCCAGACCTAAATGAAACGCATATTCATAGTTCTGTTTTTCCAACCATCCGGCAAGGAAGCCTGCCACCATGGAGTCCCCGGCACCTACGGAATTTACCACAACTCCCTCCGGTGCTTCACTTAAGTACACGCCGCCGGCTTCATCCACCAGCACCGCTCCAAGACCGCCCATGGACACCAGCACATTGCGGGCACCCTGCTCCTGCAGCTTTTTGGCGTAAGGCACCGCATCTTCTCTGGTTGTTAATGTCACGTCAAACAGTTCCCCCAGTTCGTGATGATTTGGTTTAATTAAAAACGGACGGTACGGCAGCACATTTAGTAACAGATTCTTTGTGGCATCCACCACAGTCAAAGGACCATCCTGTTCTGCCAGCCGCTTCATAATATCGCTGTAAATTGTAGCCGGCATGGAAGCAGGAATACTTCCTGCCAGCACTAAAATATCTTCTTTTGTGAGGTTATCCAGACGCTCTAACATCTGCTGTACTTTTTCTTCCGGAATAACCGGCCCCATACCGTTTACTTCAGTGCCGTCTACATTCCGCACCTTCATGTTAATGCGGGAACATCCGTCAGTAAGCCTTATAAACTCACAGGTTACGCCGGTTTCTGCCACTCTGCGTTCAATTTCTTCTCCCACAAAGCCTGCCAGAAATCCCAAGGCCGTAGTTTCAAATCCGAGATTTTTTAACACAAAGGAAACATTTAGTCCCTTGCCGCCCGGCAGCATCTGCTCGAAAGAGGTTCGGTTGGTGGCTCCCAGTGTCATATTTTTTACTTCTACAATATAATCCAAAGAAGGATTAAAGGTTACCGTATATATCATATTTGTCATCCTCCTGACATTGCTTTCTTCCTTTATCACATTATAGCTTTTTTTGTTGTAAAATACAACCCACCAAACCGTGCCGAAAAGCCAAATACCTTGACATAATCCCCATTTCAAGGTATACTGAAACTTGATGGGAATTCAAAGGAATTTCTAGCATTTTGACTTTATTTTGGGGTTTAAAAAAACTAATTTCAAAGACAGGAGAACGCACTTATGGTAGAATACATATTAGGCAATTATTTGGTAGAAACCGGCAAGATTACCAAAGAACAGCTGGCACAAACCCTGGCCGACCAGGATACCGTCCGCGTAAAGCTTGGTTTAATTGCTGTTGCAGAGGGAATGATGACCTTAGAGCAGACCGCAGAGGTTAACCGCCTCCAGGCTTTAATGGATCAGCGCTTTGGCGACATTGCCGTGCAGAAGGGCTACCTCACCGACGAGCAGGTGGGCAAGCTGTTAAAAAAGCAGGGTAATGCATATCTTACTTTCATCCAAACTATGGTAGACAGCCAGCTTCTTGACATGGAAGATGTAGAACTTGTGGTTAACACCTTCCGTCTCATCAACGGCTACAGCAATTCCGAAATGGAAGACTTAAAGAGTGATGACGCAGAGCGTATTGTTCCTCTCTTTATTCCGGAGGAAGGCAAGCAGTTTGCAGGCATTATTTCCACTGCAGTAAAAACTTTAATCCGTTTAATTGACCGCCACGTTTATATCGGCAAAGCAGAAATGACAACCTCCTTCCCACAAAAGGATATGGTAAGCCAGTCCTTAGAGGGTGAGGGCGGCCTCATCTCCTGCCTCTCCGAGGGCAACGGTGCGCTGTTACAGGTTTGTTGCAAATTCGGTCAGGAAGAATTCGAGCAGCTGGATTTAGACTCTTTAGATGCTGCCGGCGAACTTCTTAACTGTATCAACGGTCTCTTCGCTTCCGGCTTAAGCCGCGAAGGCAAGTTCTTAGAGCTTCTGCCTCCTGACTACAGCGACGTAACCGCAAAGGCAAAAACAGAAATCTGCAAGGTTCCTGTTTTTATCGGCGACAAAAAATTCTATTTTACAGTAGCAGAGCTTGCATAGGAGGAAAAATATATGGCAACAGTATTAATGGTAGATGACTCCAGAACATCCAGAAAAATGTTACGTGCCGTATTGGAGCGCGGCAACTTCGAAATCATCGGAGAAGCAGTAAACGGAGAAGAAGGATATTTAAAATACAAAGAGTTAAAGCCGGACTTAGTAACCATGGATATCACCATGCCAACCATGGACGGCATCGAATCCTTAACACTGATTAAGCACGCTGACGCAAATGCTAAGGTTGTTATGATTACCGCTGCCGGTCAAAAAGAAAAAATGGTAGAGGCCCTGAAGCGCGGTGCTGAAGAATTCATCACAAAACCGTTTGATGAAACCGAAGTGCTGAACACTTTAAACAAAGTAGCAAGCAAATAAAAATACGGAGAAAGTTCCTTTGGAGCTTTCTCCATTTTTTTGTTGAAAAATAATGTGAAATTTATGCAATTTTTCTCTTGCCAATTTCACATTAACGTGGTAAAGTAAGCATATCAAAAATTACCAACTAAATTATCCTAACAGAAAGTGAGCCAAAACCCTATGAAAAAAGCATATAAGGATTTGACCAAAAACGAATTATTAACTGTAAAAGCAGCATTAGAAGAAGAATATAAGACCATGGAAGCAAAGGGCTTAAATTTAAATATGGCCCGTGGTAAGCCTGGTTTCTCCCAGCTTGCTCTCTCCATGCCTATGTTAGATGTTATCAACAGCGAGTCCGACATGAGAACCGTGCTTGGTAACGATACACGTAACTACGGCGACTTAGACGGTATCGGCGAGTGCCGCCGCCTTATGGCAGACATGATGGGTGTGGCAAAGGACAACGTGGTTGTCTGCGGTAACTCCAGCTTAAACATCATGTACGACACTGTTTCCCGTTCCATGACCAAGGGCGTTAACGGCTCCACTCCATGGTGCAAGCTTGACAAGGTAAAGTTCCTCTGTCCTGTTCCGGGTTACGACAGACATTTTAAGATTACCGAATACTTCGGCATCGAAATGATTAACATCCCTATGGACGAAAACGGTCCTGATATGGATTTGGTAGAACAGTATGTAAACAACGACGCTTCCGTTAAGGGTATCTGGTGTGTGCCAAAGTACTCCAACCCAACCGGCAGCTCCTACTCCGACGAAACCGTTAAGCGTTTTGCAAACTTAAAGCCTGCGGCAGAAGACTTCCGCATTTACTGGGACAACGCTTACGTTATCCACCATTTATACGATGACATTCAGGACGAAGTATTAAATATCTTAGAAGAGTGTGAAAAAGCAGGTAACCCTGACATGGTTTACATCTTCTCTTCCACTTCCAAGATTAGTTTCCCTGGCTCCGGCGTGTCCGCAGTGGCATCCTCCCAGGCTAACATTGATTTTATCGAAAGCCAGATGACCATCCAGACCATCGGCCACGATAACATTAACCAGTTAAGACATTCCAGATTCTTTTAGGATATTAACGGATTAAAGGCGCACATGAAGCTTCATGCAGACCTGCTCCGTCCAAAGTTTGAAGCAGTGCTTAACACACTGGACGAAGAGCTTTCCGGCTTAGAAATCGGCAGCTGGATTAAGCCTCGCGGCGGCTACTTCATTTCCTTTGATACTATGCCTGGCTGTGCAAAGGCTGTGGTAGCTAAGTGTAAAGCTCTCGGCGTGGTACTTACCGGTGCCGGCGCAACCTATCCATACGGCAAAGATCCGGAAGATAAAAACATCCGAATTGCTCCATCCTTCCCAACACCGGAAGAAATGTTGGAAGCATCCAAAGTGTTTGCTCTGTGCGTAAAGCTGGCAAGTGTTGAAAAATTACTTGCTGAAATGTAATCAATACATACCGCATACCGGAGAATGCAATCTGCGTTCTCCGGTTAATTTTTTTGAGGAGGAGAATAATTTATGGAAACAAAACGTGACACCTTTTCCGGCAAGCTGGGCTTTGTCTTTGCAGCAGCCGGTTCCGCAGTCGGCTTGGGTAATCTTTGGAGATTCCCTTACCTTGCAGCAAAATACGGCGGCGGAATTTTTATTCTGGTTTACTTAATTCTTGCTGTTACATTGGGCTTTACATTAATGGTTACCGAAATTGCCATCGGCCGTAAAACCGGTCTTAGCGCCGCAGGCGCCTTCCAAAAGCTTGATAAACGATTTGGTTTTGTAGGAGCTCTTGGCTGTGTAGTTCCGTTCATCATCACACCATACTACTGTGTTATCGGCGGCTGGGTTGTCAAATACCTGGTAACCTTTATTACCGGTCAGGTCGGCACTGCCGCTACCGACACTTATTTCGGCGACTTTATTGCAAAGCCGGCAGAACCTGTCATCTGGTTTGCTATTTACGTTGTCCTTACTGCTGCTGTTGTTATCATCGGTGTACAAAAAGGTATTGAAAAGGCCAGCACTATTTTAATGCCAATTCTGGTAGTGTTAATCATTGTTATCTGCGGTTTCTGTGTCACCAGACCGGGTGCCATGGAAGGCGTAAAGTACTATCTGCTTCCGGATTTCAGTGCTTTTTCCGCCACTACTATTTTAGCAGCCATGGGCCAGTTGTTCTACTCCATGTCCCTTGCTATGGGCATTATGATTACCTACGGTTCCTACATGAAAAAGGACACCGACCTTCGGGGTTCCGTCCGCCAAATTGAATTATTTGATACTTTGGTTGCTTTCCTGGCAGGTCTTATGATTGTTCCGTCCGTATTTGCATTTTCCGGCGGAAGCGAAGAAGCATTAAACAAGGGTCCATCCTTAATGTTTGTTACCTTACCTAAGGTATTCGAAAGCATGAAGCTTGGCGGCGTCATTGGCGCAGCATTCTTTATTTTAGTATTGTTTGCAGCACTGACTTCTTCCATCTCCCTGTTGGAAACCAACGTTTCCATCGTGTGCGACAAGCTGCACTGGAGCAGAAAAAAGGCCACCATCATTGTTACTGTTTACATCCTTATTTTAGGCGCTATCGTTTCCCTCGGCTTCGGACCGTTAGACTTTGTAAAGATTCTCGGTCTTGGCCTGCTGGATTTCTTCGATTTCTTAAGCAACAGCGTGCTGATGCCGATTGTTGCATTGCTTACCTGCATCTGCATCGGTTACTTTGTGAAGCCTAAGGTAATCTGCGATGAGGTAGAACTCAACAAGCCTTTTAAGGAGAAGAAATTCTACATTTTCATGTTAAAATACGCAGCTCCTGTCTGCCTGGTTCTGATTCTTATTTTTGCGGTTTCCGAGGCTATGGGCTGGATTAAAGTCTGATAAATAATCATCTGACAAAATAAATGAGGGTGTCCTAAACTATGATTTTGTCTCATAGTATAGGCACCCTCATCTTTTACTCAGTTATTTTCCATTGTTTCTTTTGGTCGCAGGGCGTTTCACAAGTCAGGCAAAAGCTGCGGGACAATGTTTTCTTTGCCGTTTTCCGTCCTCCGTTTGCCAAATGCAGATATTCTGCGTTTCTGCCCGCTTTAGCTTGAAGAGATTTTGAATTACCGGCTGCGGTTTCCTTTGTTTTTGCACTGCCTTTACTTTTTCCTTCCGCCGGCATTGGCACACCTTCTAAAGAAAAGTCATTGTCGTGTTCTTCCTCTTTCTGTTTTTGTGGTGTTTTCTCTTCTTCCTTCTGCTGTCCCAGACCGTTCTCTAATGCCTGTCGCAGCATTGCTTCCACCACTTTCGCCTGCTCCAAAATTTCCTCCCATTCCTTTTTACGTGCGGAATAGACTTCTGACTGCCCGTCTTCCGACAAACAGTCCCCTCCTTCTTCAGAATCGGAAATACATTCTTCCGTGTTTCCCTCTAATGCCAGTTCGAGTCCCGTGGTCAACTCTAACAGCCATTCTTCGAAGGAATCTTCCAAATCAGGATTTTTATCTGCCTGATACATATACAGGGAATTTCTGTATCCGGCATGCACTCCTCCCGGTGCCATTTGGTCTCCTTTCTGCGATTCCGCGGTTCCTCGCAGAACCGCCCACTCTCCTTCCCTGTCCGAGTGGTTATGTCATTGGACAGTAACCGGTTTTGATGATGTTTTTCCCGTGGTCATAAAAAATAGCGCTATACGTTCGGAATCCTTCCGAAGATATAACGCTATCCATGCATCATTTTTTACTGTCTGATACTTTTATCGGCACGGTTATGCCGCAAGTTGACCTGTGTTTATAATTTTATGCCGGTAATTGCATTGGATTTTACTGCAGTTCGTCCAAGGTTTTTAAATATGCCGGGAAGAATTCTTCAAAAAACACTGCCACTTCTTCCAGCTCCATGGCATCAATGGATTTTTTTGTCATCTTTTTTGCGTTGGCAAATTCGGTATTGCCTGCCTTTTCTTCTTCTACACACTTAATAAGGGCGGAAATTTTATCGGCCGCCTTTACTAACTTCCAAAGATAAGCGTCCTGTTCTCTTGCAAAGAATAAGTCTTCGTATTCTTCACGGATATCGTCCGGCAGCATGGCTAAAAGCTGGATTGCCGCCAGGTCTTCAATTTCTTTGAAGGTGTCACGCATTTCGTCGCTGTAGTACTTAATTGGCGTTGGCATGTCACCGGTGATGATTTCGGTGGAGTCATGGTAAATACCGATAAGGGCTGCCTTATCTGCATCCAATTCTTTGCCGAAACGCACCCTGCCGATAACCGCCAAAAGATGGGCAATCATTGCCACCTCCAGGGAATGCTCACTGATGTTTTCTTTGGTGGAATTTCGCATCAGCGCCCAGCGGTCAATGTACTTCATACGGGACAGCATTGCCCCAAAGCTATAAGTTTTTTTCTTACCTGCCATAGTATTTCCTCGTTACTTTTACTTTTTTTCTAACATTCTCTTTACGTATTTACCGGTGTAAGACTGCGGCATGTTGGCCACTTCTTCCGGTGTACCCTTGGCGATAACGGTACCGCCCTTGTCGCCGCCTTCCGGACCGATATCGATGATATAGTCTGCGGTTTTGATGACATCAAGGTTGTGCTCAATTACCAATACGGTATTGCCGCCGTCTGCCAGCCGCTGCAAAATATCGATTAACTTGCGCACATCCTCAAAATGCAGGCCGGTGGTTGGCTCATCCAGGATATAAATGGTTTTTCCGGTGCTGCGGCGTGCCAGCTCGGTTGCCAGCTTAATTCGCTGTGCCTCACCGCCGGACAGGGATGTAGACGGATGACCCAGTTTTAAGTAGGACAGACCTACGTCGTTTAAGGTTTCGATTTTTCTTCGGATGGTTGGCACGTTCTCAAAGAAGTGTACCGCTTCTTCGATGGTCATGTCAAGTACGTCAAAAATGGACTTGCCTTTGTATTTAACCTCCAGAGTTTCGCGGTTGTAGCGTTTGCCCTCACAAACCTCACACGGAACATAAACGTCCGGCAGGAAGTTCATTTCAATTTTGATGATACCGTCGCCGCTGCAGGCCTCGCATCGTCCGCCCTTTACATTAAAGCTGAAACGGCCTTTACTGTAACCCTTCATTTTGGCATCCGAAGTGGAAGCAAACAAGTCACGGATTAAATCGAACACGCCGGTATAGGTTGCCGGATTGGAACGCGGAGTACGTCCAATTGGAGACTGGTCAATATCGATAACCTTATCTAACTGCTCGATGCCCAGCATCTCATCAAACTTGCCCGGAATGGTTCTGGCGCGGTTTAATTTTTTTGCCAGGTTTTTATAAACGATTTCGTTTACCAGGGAGCTCTTGCCGGAACCGGACACGCCGGTAACACAACAAAATACTCCCAATGGAATATCTACGTCGATGTTCTTTAAATTGTTTTCTTTTGCGCCCTTTACAGTAAGCCAGCCGGTAGGCATTCTACGCTTACTTGGCACCGGAATAAACTTTTTGCCGCTTAAATACTGACCGGTTAAGGATTCTTCACAAGCCATGATTTCTGCCGGTGTGCCTGCCTTAACAATTTCGCCGCCGTGGGAACCGGCACCCGGACCAATGTCTACCAGATAGTCGGCTGCCAGCATGGTGTCTTCGTCATGTTCTACCACAATGAGAGTATTGCCCAGGTCACGCAGGCGCTTTAAAGCACCCAGCAATTTGTCGTTATCTCTTTGGTGCAGACCGATACTTGGTTCGTCTAAAATATAAGCCACACCAACTAATCCGGAACCGATTTGGGTAGCCAGGCGGATACGCTGTGCTTCGCCGCCGGATAAGGAGCCGGCCGCACGGGATAAAGTCAGATAATCAAGACCCACGTCGATAAGGAAGCGGGTTCTTGCTTTAATTTCTTTTAAAATCATTTCACCAATCTGTTGCTGCATATGAGTAAGCTCCAGATTGCCTATAAACTCGTATAAATCACGTACCGGGAGGTCGGTTACCTCGGAAATATTTTTACCGCCTACGGTAACACCCAGTACTTCTCTGCGTAGACGGCGTCCTCCGCAAAGGGTACATGGTGTGCTTGTCATGAAGCTTTCGTATTCCTGCTTCGTGGTGTCGGAATAGGTTTCGCGGTAGCGGCGCTCTACGTTTTTGATTAAACCTTCAAATGCCACATCGTATACGCCGGTGCCCCTCTGGCCTGTGTAATGCACCTTCACAGAAACACCGTTGGTACCGTGAATTAACATATGACGGATATCTTCCGGCAAATCGCAGTACGGTGTTTCCAAACTGAAGTTATAGTGTTTTGCCAGGGCAGTTAGCAAGGAACCGGAGAAGCTGGACGGATCACCGGAAGACTGCCATCCCATAACGGCAATGGCGCCCTGCTTCAAACTTAAGGAAGTATCAGGAATCATAAGTTCTTCCGCAAATTCCATTTTGACACCGATTCCATGACAATCAGGACAGGCACCGATTGGATTGTTGAAAGAAAAGGCTCTTGGCTCCAGTTCTTCTAAGTTGATACCGCAGTCAGGGCAGGCAAAGCTCTGGCTCATGGTTACTTCTTCTGCCGGAGTGGTTTCATCACCCATATACTGCACGATTAACAGACCATCGCTTAAATTAAGGACATTGTCGATGGAGTCGGAAAGACGCTGCTCGATTCCTGCCCGGACCATAAGACGGTCTACCACAATTTCTATGTTATGCTTATTGTTTTTTTCTAATTTGATTTCTTCGGTAAGCTCATACAGGTTACCGTCGACACGCACACGGACATAGCCTGCCTTTTTTGCCTGTTCAAACACCTTTACATGCTCACCCTTACGGCCACGCACCACCGGTGCCAGAAGCTGGAACTTGGTGCGCTCCGGCCGCTTCATGATTTCGTCTACCATCTGGTCTACGGACTGCTTTTTGATTTCACGGCCGCACTTTGGACAATGCGGAATGCCGATACGGGCATAGAGCAAACGGAAGTAGTCGTAAATTTCGGTTACGGTACCTACCGTGGAACGCGGATTGCGGTTGGTGGATTTTTGGTCGATGGAGATAGCCGGAGAAAGGCCTTCAATACTCTCTACGTTAGGTTTTTCCATTTGGCCAAGGAACTGTCTGGCATAGGAAGACAAGGACTCCATATAGCGGCGCTGGCCCTCGGCATAGATGGTGTCGAATGCCAGGGAGGACTTACCGGAACCGGAAAGGCCGGTCAGCACCACAAATTGGTCGCGTGGAATATCTATACTGATTCCTTTTAAGTTATGCTCCTTAGCTCCTCTGATTTTGATAAAATTACGTTTTTCTGACATAAAAGTTTACTCCAGATTTAATAATTCTTTTTTAAGTTCAACAATGCGGTCACGCAGCTCGGCTGCCTTTTCGAAGTTTAAGTCTGCCGCTGCGGTATGCATATCCTTGGTCATCTTCTTGATGACAGCCTCCAGCTCCTTCTTTGACATGGACTCAGCGTCCTTATCTAACTTGTAGGTCTGGTTTTCTGCCTTCTTGGAAATGCTGATTAAATCACGAACCGCCTTTTTGATGGTGGTTGGCGTGATGCCGTGTTCTTCGTTATATTTGTGCTGAATTTCACGTCGACGTTCAGTTTCTGTAATGGCCTTGTGCATGGAGTCTGTCATGTTGTCGGCATACATGATAACATGGCCGTTTTCGTTACGGGCGGCACGGCCGATGGTCTGGATTAAGGAGGTTTCGGAACGCAGGAAGCCTTCTTTGTCGGCATCTAAAATTGCCACCAGACTAACCTCCGGAATGTCGAGGCCTTCTCGAAGCAGGTTAATACCTACTAATACATCAAACACGTCCATTCGCATGTCGCGGATGATTTCGGAACGCTCCAACGTATCAATGTCGGAATGCAGGTATTTGACGCGGATGCCTACCTCCCGTAAATAGTCGGTTAAGTCTTCCGCCATGCGCTTGGTAAGGGTAGTTACCAGAACCTTGCGTTTTTGCTCTACTACCTTGCGGATTTCGCCCAGTAAGTCATCGATTTGCCCTTCTGTCGGACGCACGTCTACCATAGGGTCTAACAGGCCGGTCGGGCGGATAATCTGCTCTGCACGGAGAAGCTCATGTTCACTTTCGTAAACGGAAGGAGTGGCGGACACAAACAGCATCTGGCTGATATGGCTTTCAAACTCCTGAAAGTTAAGCGGACGGTTATCTTTAGCAGACGGCAAGCGGAAACCATAGTCTACCAGGGTTGTTTTTCTGGACTGGTCGCCGGCATACATGCCTCGGATTTGCGGAATGGTAATATGGCTTTCGTCTACAATAATTAAAAAATCGTCCGGAAAATAGTCTAATAAGGTATTTGGCGGGTCGCCCGGCTTTAAGCGGGACAAATGCATGGAATAATTTTCGATACCGGAGCAAAAACCGGTTTCACGCAGCATTTCCATATCGAAGTTGGTACGCTCGGAAATACGCTGCGCCTCCAGCAATTTATCTTCACTCTTAAAGAATTTGACACGCTCGTGCATTTCTGCTTCAATGTCCGCCAGGGCGGCGTTCATGGTTTCCTGAGCCACCACATAGTGGGAGGCCGGAAAAATAACCATATGCTCTAAAGAGCACTTGATTTCGCCTGTCAACACATCAATTTCTGTAATACGGTCTACCTCGTCGCCGAAAAACTCCACACGGATAGCGGTATCGGCACTGGAGATTGGGAAAATTTCCACCACGTCACCCCGCACGCGGAAGGTACCTCGTTTGAAGTCCATGTCGTTACGGGTGTACTGGATTTCTACCAGGCGCTTTAACACCTCGTCCCGCTCTTTTATCATGCCCGGGCGCAGGTTTACCGTCATGCTCTGGTAGTCGATTGGGCTGCCCAGACCGTAAATACAGGACACGCTGGCTACGATGATAACGTCGCTGCGCTCGGTTAAGGCTGCCGTGGCAGAATGGCGCAGTTTATCGATTTCATCATTGATGGCTGAGTCTTTTTCTATATAGGTATCCGTGGATGGCACATATGCTTCCGGCTGGTAATAATCGTAGTAGGATACAAAATATTCCACCGCATTTTCCGGGAAGAATTCTCTGCGCTCGGTACAGAGCTGGGCAGCAAGGGTTTTATTATGGGCGAGGACGAGGGTCGGGCGGTTCAGCCGGGCGATGACGTTCGCCATGGTGAAGGTTTTACCGGAGCCGGTGACGCCCAGCAGCGTCTGCATTTTCATGCCGGACTGGACGCCGCTGACAAGGGCATCGATTGCCTGAGGCTGGTCGCCGGTGGGCTGATATTCACTATGAAGTTTGAATTTTGCTTGCTCAGGCATAATATTCTCCTTAAAATACTTTATTTTGTCCAGTACGGTTTTTGATCTTTGTGGCTATAGGCTTTTAAACGCTCTTTAAAGGAAGCAATTTTGACACCATATTCGGACTTTTGAACGTCACTAAGCTCTCCTGCTTCTGCCAGTTCGTTATAACGCTGTTCCAGCTCTTTAAAGGCAGACTGGGCCGCATCTTTGTAATTGTTTTGCATATTCATAGTTATTTCCGCAATGATGCGGTCTAATTCCTTTGCGGACTTTGCTTTTTTAAAAAAACCAAACATAGCAGCCTCCAAATCGAAAGTTTGTTCTATTTTAGTATACCACATTTTTTTCAAAAGTAAAGAGGAGATTGCAAACATTCTCATTTCTCCAAACATAGCAACACTTGGGCAATGTCTCCCTCTTTTTTCAAAGAAAATTACTATCTTTTTATGCTATGATTGCACTGTAGCAATTCACTAAAAACAAAAATAAGGGGAATAACAATGAAAAAGAAAACTCTGTTACTTTTGTCCGCATTAGCACTTATTCTTGCGGCCTGCGGTCAAAAGCCTTCCACAACTACGATACCGACAAGCACTCCTGTTCCAACAGAAACCTCTACTCCTACACCGGAACCGACGGCAACGCCAAAGCCGACCAACACACCAAAGCCTACGGCAACTCCAAAACCAACCAATACTCCTACGCCTACTCCGGCGGTTACCTACGACAGAGAACGTACCTATCCGGACAACACTTACCAAAAGATGCCATCCGATTATTTCAGCAACACATGGGCACCAAAGGGAAAAATCGTAGAGTTTACATATGACACGAAAAACCACAAATCCGATGACGACACTGTTTATCAAAAATCCTGCCTGGTCTACTTACCTCCATGCTACGATGAAAACGACACGGAAACCCGCTACAATATTCTTTACATCATGCACGGCGGCGGTGATTCTCCGAAGTATTATCTGGGAAGTCCCGGCGAAAGCCACAGCCGTATTGCCCGCATGATGGACAGCATGATTGAAAAGGGCGAAATGGAGCCTCTGATTGTTTGCGTTGCCACCTACTACACAGCATATACCAACGACGCAACCGCAAACTGCCTCAATTTCCATTTAGAGCTTATGAACGATTTGGTTCCGGTCATTGAATCCACCTACCATACTTACGCCAAGGATACGTCTCCGGAAGAACTGAAAGCCACCAGAACCCACCGTGCCTTTTCCGGTTTCTCCATGGGCGCAGTAACCACCTGGTCCGTGTTTGAAAACTGCCTGGATGAGTTTGCCTACTTCATGCCGGTCAGCGGAGACTGCTGGGCTAAGGGAACCACCAACGGCAAAAGCTTGAGTACCGCACAGTACCTGGAAGAAAAGGTAATCGGGCAGGGCTATACCGCCGAGGATTTCTTCATCTACTCCGGCTGTGGTGAAAACGACATGGCAGAACCAAACCTTACTCCTCAGATTAAAATGATGAAAGTTTTCAAAGACACCTTTATTTACTGTGAAAACTTCGCCCACGGCAACTTATACGAATGTATTTTTCCAAGAGGCGGCCACGATGTAAATACCGTAGCGGCGGTTATGTACAACGGTTTACCAAAAATGTTCCACTAATCACACACTCATTCCTGCATAAGAAAAGAGCAGTTCTTTCGAACTGCTCTTTTTCTGTATTTCGCTATATCTTATTGTGCGTTTATTGTGCCGTTTAACGTGTAGTCAATCATCTGGACAGCCTCCGCTTCCATCAGACGCGCCCAGCCGTCAATATGAATCTTGATTGCCTGCACATTTACTTCCGCACCTTCGGCAAATTCAAAATAGGTTAACACCTTGCCCGCAGTATCCAGTGTCCCTAAGGAAACCCAACTGCCATCCTCTGTCTGATAAGAAAGCGTATAGGACGCCGGCGCCCGGTCGGAGGTTAACATATCGGTTGGAATTACACCGTCACTGTTATCATCTACGGAACGCTGCATGCCGGAAAGAATCACACCGGTCATTGGGTGCGCCTCAGTAAAGGTAATTGTCATATTACTTCCCACATCCGCAATAAATCCGTTCTGGTTCTTCGGGTGACCGATTCGGTTTCCGTCTGCTGTCTTAGCCGGATTGGAGCTTGGACGGTCCGGATTGTTTCCGCCTGTAGTATATGCCTTTTCTGCCTCCAGTGTCCAGTTCATGTAGGTATGTAATTCCACTTCATTTAACGCGGTCACAGAACCGCTGAAGCTGAATCTCCACTTACTTCCCTTAAATGCCTGTGTGCCCTGGAAATATACCTTGTTGCCACTCACCGGCAGACTGTTCTCAGAATAAACCGTAGTCCAATTTTCTCCGTCTTCGGAAACCTCCAGCTTATAGCTGAATATTTTTGTCAAATCACCGGATAACACAAAGTAATCGGCATAAGCAATTTCACCCAGGTCTAAGGTTAAGGTCGGGTTCCCCTTTTTCGGTTCCCACGCACTGGATACTTTACGATCCACAGCCTTCTTTGCATTTTCTTCGTCGCCGCCGGTGCTTTCTACCTTTAACGGACGACCCTGAGTATCATCAAACTCCTCCGCCATAAAGGAATAAAGCATTGCCGCTTCGGTTACTGTCACCTCTATCTCATAATAACCCGGAAGCAATCTAAGAGGCTTTTCGTTATTTACCATACCCTCTGTGCTACCGAGAACAAATTCCAGAGGCTCGCCGCCTTCTACCTGCACCGTAACAACAGCGCCCTGTTCGGACGCTCCGGTCACGCCGAAGACATAATCTGCTTCTTCTGTTACCGTTACATCATAGATATAGGTCATGCCCGGTACTGCTGCCAGAACGCCATCCGTTACCGTTGCGCCCACGTCCCGGCAATCCTTTGCCAGCACGCTTCCCGGCAGGTACTTAATATCTTCTGCCTGGTAACAGATATATGTCTGCTGTGCAACCTCACCCATGCCGGCGTAGTAACTCTGTTCAGGTCCTGCAAAGGAAGACTTAGGAGCAGCGTTTCCGCTCACTAACACCAGTTTCTGAAGCATTACATTCTGGTCCATACCGTAAATTCGAATGGTATTAACACCTTCCTGCAGTGCCACAAGCCCTAAGCTCATAGTATGGCCTGCATTCAAGATATTTAAAGACCAGCCATAGCTGTCACCGGCAATATAACCACTCTCCAGGGTATTGACCTTCTTAATATCGCCGTCATTTACCTGCACTCCGATATTTAAATGATTTCCTTCATCAAAAGAAATATTGTTACTCTGTCCAAAGAATCCGGTTAAGCGATAGTTTCCGGTTGCTTTTCCGGCAGGTACATAAACCTGATACTCAACCCAAGGACCTTCTCCGATTGCATAGTCATCGGTATATACCGGGAACATCTTTAAGGTAGCTCCGGTCTTTCCGTAATTTTCAAGAACCTGCCACTGAGTACCATCTGCAGAAGCACCCTTGTCGGTATAATTATCTGCCACCACGGAAACCATTCCGTTCAGCACAAAGGCTGTTTTCTCATGAATGTCTGCAGGCACAGCCACTACCTTGGCAGTAACATTAACGGTAACGGTCTGACCGCCACTGGTAATCTTAAAGCTGCCTTCTGTGTCCTTTGTAACCTTTTGCCAGTCAACCGACACACCAAGTACACGGCTCACATAAAAACCACTCTTTGTCTGACCATTGATAATTACCCAATCCGGAACATCGGTGATTTCGTAGGAAAGATATTCTCCGCCGCCATTGCTGAGTGTCAGGGCATAGGCCTCCTTATTCAGGTTATGGAAAGCCGGCATGGATACTGTTCCGGAAGAATAACCCTTTTCGTTTCCTTCCACATCAACAATCAGCTGGCTTCCCACAGTGGCTTCCACATATGCCGGAATAATCTCCATACTGGATTCGTGATTCCAGCTGTTATAAGCCATATGGGCATGTGCCTTCAGTCCGGCAACCTTTTCCCCGTTTCCGGGTGCAGATACCATCATGCGGTACCACTTATCTTTACCGTTTAAATCTCCGCCTAAGGTGTTGTATGTAGCAGTAAGGGCACGGTCAATATCCAGCGCCTCTTCCACCAGTTTTGCATATACGTTTGCCAGCATACTGCCACGCTTTGCATATTGCTGGTTTAATGCCATGTACATCCATAACTGGTTCAGGTTTGCTGTTGCCGCCGCCGGATAATATACCAGTTCGTAATAAGCGTCATACAGCTCCGTATTTTCAAACCTTGCCAGATATTTGTCTGCCAGTTCTTCCAACTGCACAGCTTCCTTCAGGTGCCTCTGTACTTCATTATAATTTAAAACACTATAGGTATCTGCAAATAAGCTCTCCGGCTTGACTGCACCGTTCATATCGGTGTAGCCGGTTAAAATATCGGCGATTTCTGCCACTTCTTCCTCGCTTAAATTGCCGGCAGCAAACTGCTGCTTTACCCAGTTCTTTGTATATTCTTCCACGCTGTTTGGATTACTGCTTCCGTAGGTTTCAAAATCGTATGCCAAATCCAGGAAATAGGTCATCGGAAGTTCCATCGGCTTCAAGTCACCTACGTTTACAATCCAGGCATCATCCACGCCGTATTCATAAGCAGTGGTTAAGTTATCCCAGGTACGCTGCAGCGGCATGGTGTTTATCCACATGGATGTCTTCGGACCGCCTACATAGTCAAAGTGGTAATACAAACCATAGTTGTAATCGTCTTTTTCACCATACTCGCCCAAGGTACGCAAATAACCGTTATTATCTTCACAGAACATAACAATATTGTTGGTATGCGCACCAAGCATTTCCTGTACGGTAGAATCCTTACGCAGGGCAAAGCTGTCATCTGCTTTTCCCGGATTGTTACGGGTACCGCCGTACCAGCAGGTTTCTACTTCCTTATACAGACACAGAAGTCTTGTGGTATCTCCCTGGTTAAATTTCTGCAGGATAGAATCCTGCTTTACTAAAATATCCTTTAACATTTGGGCATTTTCTGCCAGAGTCAAAGTTTTACCGTTAGCATCTGTCAGCGCGGTATCGTTTTCGCCACGCATACCTACCGTATACAGATTATTGGAGAAATTACCGTTTCTGGCAATGGAGTCGCTCCAGAAGTTAGAAATGTTTTCTACGTTCTGATAGTAGTTCCAAGCTCCGGACTTAGCACCAAGCTCATCACCCTGAGAATAATAGGTTCCTTTGAATCTTCCCCATTCCGCACCGGCGCGTGCCATCGGTTCATGATGGGATGCACCTACCATAACACCATAGTGGTCTGCCAGTACGGCATTGGCAAGATACATCGGATAGGAACCCTCTCCAAGACATCCATCCTCGTTACCGCCCTTAATCGGATCTATCTTTTCACCGTATAACCGGTTAATATTCTGTACACGGTATTCCTTCACATCCATAGGATTGGAATCAATATGCATCACACCGTTTAACATGTAATGATATTCTTTTTCCAGTTCCTTAAACTTTCCGTCTACGCCTTCCATACCGTCCAGATTAAAGGAATTGGACCACATAGCAGGCCACAAATAGTTACCCTTTAAACGAAGCATCAGCTCAAATACGTGGCTGTAGAACATATAGTTCAGGCCACCGAAATGGCTGTCTGCAAAACCGTCCAGGGCAGGATTTTCATCATTTAAGAAAAAGCCTCTATAGTTAACGGAAGGACGTTTGGAAGTAACTTCAAGCTCTGCTGCATCAAAGGATAACACATCCTGATGTGCCGGCTTTGCATCTGCCCACCAAATCCATGGACTGACCCCGCACAAATCCTGGGTAATATGGAACAAACCGTAAATTGTGCCCCGCTTATCTGCTCCGGCTACAATTACTTTAGTTTTATTACCGTCTTTCTTTACCTGAATCTGATAGCGTTCGAAATGCTCTGACTTAAAACTGTCATTGCTGGCCGCAATATCCCAAGTTAAGCCTTCCTTTGTAATAATTTCTTCATCTACCAGACCGGCCACAATCATAACACCTTGTACCGGCTCGACATTTACCACTACCGGTCTCTGTCCGGTAACCGCCTCAATATCGCCTGCTACCGCATCCGCAATCAGGCGGAGTCCCGCAAAAGCAGGGCCTGCAGCATCGATATAAACCGGAGCGGCACCTGTTTTATCTGCCAGCACAACCGCATCTCCCACCGGATTTTCCGGCACAAACATAGCAATCACCGGTGTCGGCGTCGGCGTAGCCTCCGGTTCTTTCGTCGGCTCCGGCGTTGGTGTTGCCTCCGGTTCCTTGGTTGGCAACGGAGTTGGCGTTGTCCCCTCTACCGGTTTAGTTGTCGGTGTAGCGGTTGGCTCTGTTCCTTTCCCCGCCGGCGAAGCACATCCTGACATCATGCACAGTACCAGTACCATACACAAAATATGTTTCATTCCACGTTTCATTTAAATCCTTCCTCCTATTACATTATAGTTTGTTATTTCTCCGTTTTGCTTCATTATACCAACTATGGCAGCCTTCTTTCACGGCATTTTATTGCTTTTTTTTCGCAAATATTGCGTTCCTTTCTATTACCAAAAACACACTTCGCGAGTTTTCTGTAATCATGAATAAAAAAAAGCTGCTGCACTTACGATTTTCCATCGTAGATGCAACAGCCTTTTCATTTAACATTTCTATAGACTTGTACAAAACGGTGCCACCGGAAGTCCGTTTGCACCAAACAACGTTACCTCTGCATAATCAATCCACATATAGCGGGCCATTACCGGAGCCGGAACCTCCTCACTGCCAAGCACAACGGAACTACCTCTTACCTCCGCCTTTGCAGGAACAAATTTCCCATCTTCTCCTGCAATTTCAAAATTCTTAATTTCATTTCCCTTGATACTGAAACCGTGTCCGGCATGGAAAAAGTTAATTTGAAGTTCCCGGCCGTATGGTGTGCAGGAACGGTATACCGGACCGTATATTTCGTCTTCGGTTCCCTTTCCAAACACATGGTACAACGCCTGGATTGCCAGTCTTCTTGCCACCTCGGTTTTATGTACCGGATGAATATTATTATACTCACCGCATTCCAATGCCACCGCAATTCCGGTTACCACACCTTCCAAATGCAGCCGCAGCTGAGCGTCACGAATGGCACACCACTTATCCATGACGGAATCTCCCTCATAGTGGTGAATCGGCAGCTGCACACAAAGAAACGGCAACTTCTCATCCCTAAAATCCCTGCGCCATGCGGCAATCAGGCTGCCAAACAGGTGATAATACGCATCCGGGCGGTGGTCATCACTTTCACCCTGGTAATATATTACACCACCAAGCGTATACGGTACCACTCTCTGCAGCATGCACTCATACAGTCCCGCCGGACGGAATTCATGCTTTGGCCCCATCGGTCCCGGCCATTTTGCTTCACCCACAGCAGCCAGCGCTTCCTCCCAGGTAGAGGTAGGATTTGCTGCGTAATACGCATCCATTCTCGGCTGCCAGTCGGCCTGATAGTTGAAATAGTCAATTCTGTCTTTTTCATATTCTGACCGGTTCTGTTTTTCAAGCAGATCCACATACTCTTCCCAATAAATCCTGGTATCTTCATGGCCTAAAATACTGTCCTTGTCCTGCCATGCACATGCGGAAGTGCCGCCCCAGTTACAGCCGATAACCCCCACGGTTACCCCAAGCTCCTTTGCCAGCCGCTCCGCGAAATAAAAGCCTACTGCAGACCAGGTATCCTTTTCCTCATCGTCCGGAAGCATCCAGTGATTTTCCTGTTCTACCCGATAGAAATAATCGTCCATAAACGGAACCTGCTGCACCTGATAGTAACGTACATTGGAGTCTGCCATGCGTGCCACCGCAGCGGCTCCGTCAGCGTCCTGCTTTAACATATATTCCATGTTGGACTGACCGCCTGCCAGCCACACTTCACCAAGCATTACATCTTCAAAGTGCTGGTACACCTTGCCCTCGCAAACCACCTCCAACACATAAGGACCGCCTGCTTCCATGGAAGGCAGTGTTACCTCCCACTGATTTCCCTGTGCCACGGTTTCTGCCCGGTGTCCCGCCAGAGTCACTTCTATTTTTGCTCCATGAGGAGCACATCCCCACACCCTGATTTCTTTATTTCTCTGTAATACGCAGTGATCGGAAAACACCGCTGCACATTTAATTATTTTTTTCATGGTATTCTCCGGCGTGTTACACGCCGCTTCCTCCCTTTTTCGTTACCTCTATCATACTCTGTTTGCAGTAATTTGTAACCCTAAAAATCAGACATGTTCACCCCGTTTTTTCTTCAATGCTTCCACATTAGCCTCTACCTGCTTTTTATGAAGCGGATACCAAAACCACAAAATTAACGCTAACAGTAAAAAACCGACTGCCGGAACCAGTGTGGAAATATTAAAAATTCCCAAGGTCACCTCCGGGTCAAAGGCTGTGGCATCACTGTAACCAATCCAGGTAAGCAACCCTCCGGAAACACCGGCCGCTGCCGCCTGTCCCAGCTTTCTTGCAAAGGAATACAGCGCATATACGGAACCATCCTCCCGAATACCGTTTCGAAGCTCCGAATAGTCAATGACATCCGTAATCAAAGACCAATTCACCATGGAAAACATACCCAGCCCCAGCCAGCAAAGTGTCATCAGTGCCACATACAGCCACACGTTTTCCGGCCGGATAAGAAATATCAGGAAACAGACTACCGCTGCCAGCAAATTGGATACCACACTGATCTCTGCTTTACCAAATCTTCCCGCCAAAGGTTTTGCCAGCCCGGCTGCCGCAAACATAGCCACCACCATAGTGATGGTGGATGCAGACTGGGCAGTGGCATTTCCGTAAAAATTCGGATACACATAATTCGCCATGGACTGCATGGTCAGCTGAGCCAGAAGCATCACCACCGATGCCGCAATAATGGAAATCAGCGCCCGGTTACCCGCTGCATTTTTTAACATGACAAATACACTGCTGTTTTCCTCTTTCTGCTTTACTTCCACGGAAAATTTCACACGTTCCGTTGTCAACACATAGCAAAGCAGGTAGCAGCCCACCGCCAATACAGAAAAAACACCGGCAATAAACGTAAAGCTTCCGCCATCCAAAACAGTGTTTCCCGCCAAGTCGGTCTTATATGCCAGTATCGGTACTCCTGCACCGATAATCAACCCCGCCAGAGTTCCGCCGATGCTCCGGTAAGTGGACAGCGACTGCCGGTCTCCCGGTTCCGCAGAAACCGCCGATGCCATGGAGCCATAAGGAATATTGATGGCAGTGTAAAAAATGGAGCCCCACAAAATGTAGGTAACAAACAGCCACCCGATTTTAAACCACAGCGGCATATCCGCAAAGCTGCTCTGATAAATCAGGAAGGATGCAATCGCCACCGGACCGCACATTCGTAGAATCCACGGCTTAAATTTTCCGGCAGCAGTAACCCTCGCTTTATCACAAATACGGCCCATGGCTACATCCGTAAAAGCATCCACAAACCTCGCAACCATCATAACAATACCTACCGTCGCAGCAGATACTCCCATAACATCCGTATAAAATTTCAACAAAAAGCCGGAGGATAAAATAAAAGTAAAATCATTGCCGAAATCACCAAACAGATATCCCAGTTTATCCCTCCAGCCAAATTTTCTTATTTCCGTTTTGTTTGCATACAAGTCATTTCTCTTTTTTTTACTATTTTGTTTGTTTTCTCTACTTTCCACCTGATTCTCCCATCCTTTTTATGCATTTTGTACAAAGAATTTATTGAAATTTTAATTTTTTTGCTCACTTTCTTGTATACAAGTTATTGACCTTTTCCGCTTTTCATCATATAATAGACCTACAGGGACAAGTGGCCCAGATACAAAGGAGAATAACCATGGACAAGAAAAATCATGTAGGTACCTATCAGCAGGTATACCGCAAGTTACGTGAGGAAATATTACACTTAGAGCTTCCGCCGGGAACCTCTATCGGCGAAATTGAAACCGCTGCCCGTTTCCAAACCTCCCGCACTCCGGTCCGGGATGCATTTAAAATTTTGGAAATTGAAGGTTTGCTGGAAATCAAACCCCACATCGGAACCTTTGTTTCCCTGATTGATTTACGCACGGTTTCGGACATCCTCTATATGAGATGCACGCTGGAGCAGTCTATTTTCCGCGAGCTTGCACAAACCTTAAATAAATCCCAGGAATATAAAATTTGCCTTTTACTTCAAAAGCAAAAAGAATTGCTGGAATCCGGCACACCGCTGGAAGAGATGGCCCGCACCTTTATTGTGTACGATAATGAATTCCATTATTCATTATACGAACTGGCCGGACGCAAAAACATATCTTTATTTTATGCGGCCGTAAATTCCCAATACGAGCGTTTCCGCACCTTTATCAACCTGGCAGGCAAGAATGAACTGGAGCGTCTCTACAATGAGCACGAACAGCTTTGGAACTGTATCGTTAATAAAGATTTGGAAACCCTGGACGACTGCATCAGCCATCATCTGTATGACGGATTCAACTCCAGCATGAAGGTAATCCGTGACTATCCGGACTACTTCACCACAAGCGAATAAAAATTTAAATATATTTAGGAGGTTTACACACATGCGACAGATTATCAATTTCAACGCAAAATGGGCATTCACAAAGAATGCAGATGCAGTACCAACCACACTGCCTGAAAAGTGGGACTTTGTTAACATCCCTCACTCCTGGAATGCTATCGACGGCCAGGACGGTGACGCAGACTACTACCGTGGCGTTTGTTACTACGCAAAAAAGCTTTCTAAGCTTGACCTGCCGGAAGCAGACCGTTATTATTTAGAATTCCGCGGCACCAACTCCTCTGCTGACCTCTATGTAAACGGCAAAAACCTCGCACACCACGACGGTGGTTACTCCACCTGGAGAGTTGACATTACAGACTCTTTAGAGACCGAAAACCTGGTGGTTGTTGCAGTAGACAACAGAGCAAACAACACTGTTTACCCACAGAATGCAGACTTCACCTTCTACGGCGGTATGTACCGTGACGTAAACATTCTTGCAGTAAACAACTCCCACTTCGACCTCGATTATTACGGCGGCCCTGGTCTTGCTGTTACTCCTATTGTTAAGGGTGAAGACGCAGAAGTTACCGTAGAAGCTTTCCTTACTAACGCTAAGGCAGGCCAGAAGCTGGTTTATAAGTTAAAGAGACCTTGCGGATGCCTTGTTGCGGAAACCACCGTAGACGCAACCGAAACTAAGGTTACTTTAAACATTGAAAAGGCACATTTATGGCATGGCCGTAAGGACCCATACCTTTACACCGCAGAAATTTCCCTGGTAGAGGGCGAAGAAGTTATCGATGCTGTTTCCGCACGCTTCGGCTGCCGTACTTACAAGATTGACCCACAGGAAGGCTTCATCTTAAACGGCGAATCCTATCCGCTGCGCGGTGTATCCCGTCATCAGGACAGATGGGGCATCGGTAACGCACTGCTTCCTGAGCATCACAAGGAAGACATGGAATACATCTACGAAGTAGGTGCCACCACCATCCGTCTTGCCCACTATCAGCATGACCAGTACTTCTACGATTTATGTGACGAATACGGTATGGTTATCTGGGCAGAAATTCCTTACATCTCCACCCATATGCCGGGCGGCCGTGAGAACACCATCTCCCAGATGAAAGAACTCATCACCCAGAACTACAACCACCCATCCATCGTGGTTTGGGGCTTATCCAACGAAATTACCATGGGCGGTGCTGCAGACCCTGACCTGTTAGAAAACCACCGTATTTTAAACGACCTGTGCCACGAAATGGACAAGACCAGACCTACTACCATGGCCTGCGTTTCCATGTGTGACATGGACGAAGAATACGTTCACATTCCGGATACCGTTTCCTACAACCACTACTTCGGCTGGTACGGCGGCGACACTTCCATGAACGGCCCTTGGTTTGATAAGTTCCACGAGAAGTATCCAAATCAGCCAATCGGTTGTTCCGAGTACGGTTGTGAGGCCCTCAACTGGCACACCTCCAATCCGGAGCAGGGTGACTACACCGAGGAATATCAGGCATACTACCACGAAGAGTTAATCAAGCAGTTATTCACCAGAAAATACATGTGGGCTACCCACCTTTGGAACATGTTCGACTTCGGTGCCGACGCAAGAAACGAAGGCGGCGAAAACGGTCAGAACCACAAGGGCTTAATGACCTTCGACAGAAAGTACAAGAAGGATTCCTTCTACGCTTACAAGGCATGGCTCCGTGATCCTGCAGAGGCTCCTTTCGTACACCTTTGCGGCAAGAGATATGTTGACCGTGTAGAAGATGTTACCAAAGTAACTGTTTACTCCAACCTTCCTGAAGTTGAGCTTTTCGCCAACGGCAAGAGCCTCGGCAAGCAGACCAGCGACGTTCACTTCTTCTACTTCAACGTACCAAACGTTGGCAAGACAGAATTAGTTGCTGTTGCAGGAAACTGCAAGGACTCCGGCGTTATCAACAAGGTAGACAAGTTTAATGACGCTTACCGCTTAGTAGAAAAGGGTGCCGTTCTTAACTGGTTCGATATCACCGCACCGGAAGGCTATTTCTCCTTAAACGATAAGTTGTCCGACATTATGCAGAATCCTGCAGGTAAGGCATTCTTCATGCAGATGATGGGCAGCATGACCGGCAGCTTAATGGGTGGCGACAGAACCCCTGCCGAAATGATGGCTCAGGCAGATGGCATGATGTCCATGCTGGGAAGCTTCACCGTACTGCGTATGGTAGGCCTTATGGGCGCAGCAGGCGTAAAGATGACCAAGGAGCAGCTTCTTGGACTGAACGCAGAACTTAATAAGATTCAGAAGTAATTTACTTTTACCACAATAATAAAAAACAGAAAAAACTCTAGCGTGCCAGACCCGCTCATCGCTAACGGTCTCTGCACGCTAGAGTTTTTCATGTTTTTTGCATAGGTTTAAAAGTAAGTTACTTCTTGATACTTATTTTCTGCGTTCCTGCCAAGAAGTTGCCTTAAGAGATTATTTACTTTCTGCCCGAATACTGATATACTGTTTTTAAGTTTAATAAATAAGGAGGATATTTTGATTATGAAAAAATACCAAGCAAAAAAATTACTGGTTGCAGTAACTATATATTCCCTTTTGGCCATGACAGGATGCGGTCAGAGTTCCACAGGCAACACAGAGCCTACCACATTACCACAGGAAACCGATGCGCCGGCGCCGACTACCGCTCCCGAAAACACCCCTGTGCCAACAGAAACTCCCGACCCGGTCGCAACTCCTATCCCGGGTGAAGAATGGAAATCCAATCTGGGTACCATTGATTTATCTACTCTGCAGGTTTCCGGCACCGGTGTTGCCGTAGACGGCAATATTATCCGCATTACTGCCGGCGGAGACTTTACCGTAACAGGAACTTTGGAAAACGGCAAAATTATTGTTTCCACAACAGAACGTGTAAAGCTTCGTCTTTCCGGTGCATCCATTACTTGCAATAATGATTCTGCCATTTTCGTAGAACAATCGGATAAAACCTTCATTACCATGGAAAAAGGTACCACAAACACAATTACCTCCAAAGGTACCGAAGAAGGCGCCATCTATTCCAAAGATGATTTAGAAATTAAAGGCAGCGGCACCTTAAGCATCGGCTCGCAGCTGGGTCACGGCATCAAAGCCTCCGATGATTTAAATATCGAAAACGGAACCCTGATTATCATAGCTGCCAGAGACGGCATCCATACCAACGAAACCTGCGATATCAGTGGCGGTACCATTACCATCACTGCAGGCAAGGACGGTATCGAAAGCGAAGAAAACCTCCTGATCCGCGGCGGTAACATTACCATTACCGCAGGTGGTCAGGAATATACTGCCGCAGGCGAAGTAACTGTCGATGAAAGTCAGGCAACCATTACTGTTAAGTAGCACCATTTAAATATTCATCACGAAATCTTTTTTACCGGATAATAAAATAGAAATGCCACCCAATGACCGTCAGCGACGAGCGGGTCTTGGGTGGCATTCTCTATTTTAGCGCGTATAGTTCTTTAAGGTTTCTCTTACAGCGCCTTCGCCTGCAATGAGTTCGGTGAAGTACTTGCAAACTAATTCTGCAAGACCTGCTTCGTACAGGTTTACGCCAAAAATCTTTGCATTTTCAAGCACAGGCTTGATTTTTGCTTCGACATCGGTATCACCGAGCTTGATGTCTGCTACGTATGGGCAAACAGTGTCAAGTAATGGGTCAGGGCTTAATTCAAACTTGTTGCCCTTATCATCAATTGCCATAAGGTATCTTAACCAGCCGGCAAAAACAAGAGGAATCAGCTTTAAGTCTGCAACATTCTTGTCCGGGGAAGCCAGATAATTCTTGATGGTTTCACCAAAACGGATTGCTAACTTCTGGGAAGTATCGGTTGCGATTCTCTGTGGAGTATCCGGCATGAATGGGTTTGGAATACGAACCTTCAGTACGGTATCGATGAATTCCTTAGGGTCAAGCACGCCAGGATTTACTACTACCGGAAGACCTTCTACATAGCCAATGGTTTCTACTAACTTAACCAGCTCTGCATCCTTCATTTCTTCGGAAATCTTGTCGTAGCCAAGTAAGCAGCCGTAAACAGCAAGTGCGGTATGAAGAGGATTTAAGCAGGTACAAACCTTCATCTTTTCTACCTTATCTACGGTTTCACGGTCGGTAAACATTAAGCCACCCTTTTCAAGAGCAGGACGTCCATTTGGGAACCAGTCTTCAATAACCAGGTACTCACATTCCTCTGCATTTACAAAAGGAGCAACGTAAGTGTTCTTGGAAGTGATAACAGGCTCTAATCCTTCAATGCCGTCCTTCTTTAAAATTTCTTCTACGGAAGCATCCGGTCTTGGTGTGATTTTATCAATCATGGACCATGGGAAGGAAACCTTATTCTTATCGTTGATGTAGCCGAGGAACCCTGCTTCTGCAGTGCCGTTCTCTGTCCACTTTTCAGCAAATGCATTGATGGCTGCATATAACTTGTCGCCGTTGTGGGAGCAGTTATCCATACTTACCATAGCAATAGGTGCAGCACCGTTTAAATAACGGGTGTAAAGCAGGGATGCCACCTTACCGATGTAGCTTGCAGGCTTGTTTGGACCTGCCACGAAGTCTGCTTCTACCGCAGGAAGCAATTCGCCCTTACCGTTTACAAGGCTATAACCCTTTTCGGTAATAGTGAAGGATACCATCTGCAGGGACTGCTTTGTGAAAATTTCCTTTAAACGGTCGTACTCTGCTGCGTTTTCGGAATCTAAAATGCAGGATTCCACTACACTGCCGACAACAGTCTTTTCGATGTTGCCGTCTGCCTTTAAAGTAACCAAAATGGTGTAATCGTCATGCGGACGGTTCATCTTTTCTACGATTTCGTAGTCGAAACCTTCTGCTACAATGAGGCCTCTGTCGAAAGAGCCGTCATTTAACAGGTTCTGCATTACGTTTGCCTGGAACGCACGGAAAATGTTGCCGGCACCAAAGTGAATCCAGAATGGATTTTCCTTGGTTGCCTTAGTTACTGCTTCTCTGTCAAACTTAGGAAGAGCGTAGCCCGCTGCTTCCCACTGCGCCTTATTTTCTAAGCCGGTTTTACTTAAAATCATTATTCTTATCCTCCAAAATTTAAGGAATTACTTTCTTGTGGAACTCTTTTCAATTGCTTCCCAAAGACCGTTGAGGTAAGTTGCACCAAGGGCTCTGTCGTATAAACCGTAACCAGGCATAGCAACTTCATCCCAAATCATACGTCCGTGGTCAGGACGGATAGGACCTGTGAAGCCGATGTCGTAAAGAGCCTTCATGATTTCGTACATATCGAAGGTACCGTCTGCGGAAAGATGAGCAGCTTCTTCGAAATCGGTTGGGCTGTTAAACTTTAAGTTACGAACATGTGCAAAGTGGATTCTGCCCTTTAAGGAACGGATCATGTCCGGAAGGTCGTTATCTAAGTTTGTACCGTAGGAACCGGAACAGAAAGTAACACCGTTATGAGGGTTGTCCACCATCTGCATCATGCGGTGAATGTTCTTCTTGTTGATGATGATTCTTGGAAGACCGAATACGCTCCATGCCGGATCGTCCGGATGAATTGCCATGTTGATGTCGTACTTGTCACAAACAGGCATAATCTTTTCCAGGAAATACTTTAAGTTATCGAATAACTTGTCATCGTCGATATCCTTGTACATTTCGAATAATTCTTTAACCTTTGCCATACGCTCAGGCTCCCAACCAGGCATAACGGTACCGTTCATGTCTCCTGCGATGGATTCGAACATCTTGGTAGGATCCAGTGCGTCTACTGCTTCCTGAGTGTAAGCAAGAACAGTGGAACCATCCGGTCTCATACGGGCCAGTTCGGTACGTGTCCAGTCGAATACAGGCATGAAGTTATAGCATACGAGATGAATGTCTTCCTTACCTAAATTTTCTAATGTTTCAATGTAGTTAGCGATGTACTGTTCTCTTTCAGGAGCGCCTGTTTTGATAGCGTCGTGAATGTTTACGCTTTCGATACCTGCTACGCGTAAACCTGCAGCTTCTACTTCATCCTTCATAGCGCGGATGCGTTCTCTGCTCCAAACTTCGCCCGGTGCAGTATCATATAATGTGGTGATAACCCCGTGTACACCAGGAATCTGTCTGATCTGCTTTAATGTAACAGTATCAAACTTAGAACCATACCATCTTAATGTCATTTCCATAAAAAATACCCTCGCTTTCGTTTTTTTATTAGCTTGTATACATGTTACCCAATTTTCCGAAAAAATGCCATTGGCAGTATTGTTGTGGACATTGCAAAAATTGCGGTTTTATGTTATGATATGTGCAGAAAAGGAGAAAAACCCATGAAAAAATACCTTCGTACCACCTTTAGTCCCAGACAATATATGTTGTCCAAAGACTTTGAAATTTATTACTATGATGACACCCATATGTCCAGGCAGAAAAATCATACCCACGATTACTACGAATTCTATTTTTTTCTGGGTGGGGAAGCTGATATCGAAATCAACGGTTTTGCATATTCCCTGAAACCCGGAGACATGATTCTGATTCCTCCTATGGTAAAGCATCATATCGAATTAAAGAACGGGGAACTGCCATATCAGCGCATTGTGTTTTGGATTTCCAGGGATTACTGCAACCAACTGATGCAGATTTCCTCCGACTACGGATATCTGATGCAACACGTTTCCATCACTAAGCAATACATTTACCACTATGATGTGATTGCTTTCAATACCATAAAATCCAAGGTGTTCCAGATTTTAGAAGAAATCCATTTTGACCGTTTTGGCAAAGAGGCAAAAATTTCCTTGTGTATCAACGACCTTCTATTGCACGTCAACCGTACTATTTATGAACAGGAACACCCTGCCACCCCAAAGGAAGAACAACGTCTGTATCTAAACCTAATTTCCTTTATTGAAGGACATTTGGACGAGGACTTATCTCTTGAACGCCTTTCCAACGAGTTTTTCGTTAATAAATATCACATTGCCCATGTATTCAAGGAAAACTTAGGCTTGCCGGTTCACCAATACATTACCAAAAAACGTCTGGAGCAGTGCAAGGATGCTATCATCAGCAACGCCGATATTATGGAAGCATCCCTGCGGTGCGGCTTTTCCGATTACTCCAGCTTCTACCGGGCCTTTAAAAAAGAATACGGAATGTCGCCAAAGGAATATAAAGAACTTTCCCATTCCATTTTAGAATAGTTTATGATATAATTACTCAATAACCTCAGAAGGAGAACTGATTATGGATTTTAGTTTTTATCTCAAAAAGCAGTTAGAGCTCCATCCTTCCATGCAAATGCAGGATGTGGTCAAAATGTGCTACCAGGCTGTCTTCGGCATGGAACACATGCTTTCCGATACCGAAAAAGCCAAACAGTACTTTCTTTCTGAGTATGAGGCCACCCCTGCCAATTCTGACATTCCTCTATACGAGCCAATCTCCGAGGATTTCTGCCGTGTTAACCTGGCAGCCTGGAAAGCCCGTGATTTGGAACCGCAGGAATTGTTTGATTTGTTCATTGCTTCTGCAAATTATAACATTCTCGGTACCAGAACCGATTTAAATAACTGCGCCAAATCTGTAGAAAAAATAATTGCAAAAGGACTCTTACCTTTCTCCTTAGAAGAATGGAAAGAGTATTATGTCGCATACAAAAATAACGGCATGCACCCTGTACATCACAGCGATGCATACCGTCAGGCAGAACGGCCTGCCTATCGTTTAATCCGTAAAAGCCTGCTTCATACAGATATTAGTTAAAAGCATCCCAACCGGAATATATTGCAGATTCTCCCAGCTCCTGTTCCATACGCAGGAGCTGATTATATTTTGCCACCCTCTCGGAGCGGCTTGGTGCACCGGTTTTAATCTGCCCCATATTAAGCGCCACTGCCAGGTCTGCAATCGTGGTATCCTCCGTCTCGCCGGAACGGTGGGAAGAAATAGCCGTGTATCCCGCTCTATGGGCCATCTTAATTGCTTCCAACGTCTCGGAAACAGAACCAATCTGGTTCAGCTTAATTAAAATACTGTTTCCACACTTGTTTTCAATCCCCTTCTTTAACCGCTCTGTATTGGTCACAAACAAATCATCTCCCACCAGCTGTACCTTTTTTCCGAGTACCCCGGTCAGCATTTTCCAGCCGTCCCAGTCTTCTTCATCCAACGCATCCTCAATGGAGATGATCGGATATTTTTCCACTAAATGCATCCAGTGGGCAATCAGTTTCTCCGAAGTATATTTGGTGCCGGCCTTGGGAAGTATATATTCTCCCTTCTCTTTGCCTTTCCACTCGCTGGCCGCCGCATCAATGGCCAACATAAAATCCCTGCCCGGTTCATAACCTGCCATTCGGATTGCATTTAAAATGTTTTCCATTGCCTCCTCCTCATTTGCAAGATTTGGCGCAAAGCCTCCTTCGTCACCGACAGAGGTTGCAAGGCCCTTGGATTTTAGCAAACCGGCCAGAGTATGAAATACCTCTGCGCACCACCGTAACGCTTCCTTAAAGCTTTCCGCCCCCACCGGCACAATCATAAACTCCTGCACATCAATATTATTTGCCGCATGGGCACCACCGTTTAAAATATTCATCATTGGCACCGGAAGCCGGTTGCCGGAAATGCCCCCCAGGAAGCGGTATAAGGGCATACTCATAGACATAGCCGCTGCCCTGGCACAGGCAATAGACACCGCCAGAATTGCATTTGCACCCAGCTTTGATTTATCCTTGGTTCCATCCAGTTCTATCATGGTGTTGTCAACGGCATAGATGTCCGATGCTTCCATACCCTTAATTGCTTCTGCTATCTTTGTATTGATGTTTTCCACTGCCTTGGTCACACCCTTGCCAAAATAACGTTTCTTATCACCGTCCCGCAGCTCCAATGCTTCAAACTCACCGGTAGATGCACCGCTTGGAGCAGAACCTCTTGCCACGGTTCCGTCTGCCAGCGTTACTTCTGCCTCTACGGTTGGATTTCCCCTGGAATCTAAAATTTCACGGCCGGTCACGTTTACAATCATCAAATTATGCATGTTTCATTTCTCCTCACTTTTTTCTGTGTAAAAATCTTCCACAATAAAAAGTATGCCCGGAAGAAGAAAAAATAATCTTTCTTTTCTATTTACATCACAGAAAAACTGCGGTAGAATATAAATAATTTAGTATGTTAATTAGATAAAGCGTATTTTTTATGCGCAACGGTATGGAAAAACATTCAGGAGGGATTCTCATGGCAAACATTTACACCTCTGCCGACCAGCTCATCGGCAAAACACCATTACTTGAGCTTACACACATCGAAAAAGAATTGGGCTTAAAAGCAAAGCTTCTGGCCAAGTTAGAATATTTAAATCCTGCCGGCTCCATCAAAGACCGCGTAGGAAAAGCGATGATTGAAGACGCAGAAGAAAAAGGAATGTTAACCAAAGATTCCGTCATCATCGAACCAACCTCCGGCAACACCGGTATCGGTCTGGCTATGGTTGCCACCGCAAAGGGCTACCGTACCATCATCGTTATGCCGGATACCATGTCCGAAGAACGCCGCAAGCTCATTGCCGCTTATGGTGCGGAACTGGTGCTGACCGATGGCAGTAAGGGCATGGCGGGAGCTATTGAAAAGGCCGACGAACTTGCAAAGGAATTGCCGGGCGGCTTTGTAGCAGGACAATTTGTGAATCCGGTAAACCCAAAGGCTCATTTTACCTCCACCGGTCCGGAAATTTACGAGGATACCGATGGTAACGTAGATATTCTTGTTGCTACTGTCGGCACCGGCGGAACCATCACAGGCACCGGAGAATATTTAAAATCCGTAAAGCCCGAGGTAAAAGTTGTTGCAGTAGAACCTGCCTCCTCCGCGGTACTCTCCGGCGGAAAAGCAGGAACACACGCTATCCAGGGTATCGGCGCAGGCTTTATTCCGGAAATTTTAAATACGGATGTTTATGATGAAATTATCCAAGTAACCAATGAAGATGCTTTCGAAGGCGGAAGATGGATTGGAAAAAAAGAAGGAGTTCTGGTTGGCATCTCTTCCGGCGCAGCCCTTTACGCTGCCATTGAAGTTGCCAAGCGGGAAGAAAACACAGGCAAAACTATTGTTGTTATCTTACCGGATTCCGGTGACAGATATTTATCTACAGATTTGTTTTAACAAGTATTATCAAAAAAAAGAGCAGAAGCCCAGGGCCTCTGCTCTTTTCATTCGCATAAAAACTCTATTTAGTTCTGACCATAATAAGCATTTGCACCATGCTTACGGAAGAAATGCTTATCCTGCATTTCCTGCGGAGCGGTCTTAAGCTTTGGATTGATTACCTCAGCCTGCGCTGCCATCTTTGCTACTTCTTCGAGTACCACAGAGTTATGTACTGCCTCATGAGCATCCTTACCCCAGGTAAACGGACCATGGTTTGCACAAAGAACGCCAGGTGTGTACATTGGGTTGATACCTAAGTTCTCAAATGTCTCGATGATAACGGTACCGGTGTTCTTTTCGTAACCGGCATCAATTTCTTCCTTGGTTAAATTTCTTGCACAAGGAATGGTGCCGTAAAAATAGTCTGCATGGGTAGTGCCGTAGCAAGGAATTTCTCTTGCCGCCTGTGCCCAGGAGGTTGCCCATGGGGAGTGGGTATGAACCACGCCGCCGATTTCCGGATACTTCTTGTAAAGCTCGATGTGGGTTGCTGTATCGGAGGATGGACGATACTTGCCTTCTACCACGTTGCCGTCTAAATCAAGTACTACCATATCTTCCGGAGATAACTTCTCGTAATCTACGCCGCTTGGCTTAATAACAAATAATCCGGATTCTCTGTCGATGCCGCTTACATTACCCCAAGTATAGGTAACCAGGCCTCTCTTCGGAAGCTCCATATTTGCTTCGTAAACTTCTTTCTTTAACTGCTCTAACATATGTATTTACCTTTCTGTATCACGTTATTATAAGGCTTTAAACACCGCTTAGCGGAGTGCTTCCACTGCCTTTGCTTCTACTGCAAGACCTGCTCTGTAACCCTTCATGAAGGTTTCGAAGCTTTCTACGTCTTCTGCCTTTGGAGCAAGAGTGATGCCCTTAGCACCTGCAAATACCTTGTTGTCAAGGAAATCTGCTAAGGATTCGTTTTCTTCCTTATTCTGCATATAAGCTGCAAGAAGTGCACAACCCCAGGCACCGCCTTCACCTGCTGTTTCCATAACGGTAACAGGAGCACCCATAGCTGCTGCCATGAAACGCTGGCCAACTTCTTCTGTCTTAAAGAGACCACCGTGACCTACAACCTTATCTAAGGAAACCTTTTCTTCGTTTAAGATGTCCATACCAATCTTAAGAGCTCCCATTGCTGTAAACAGGTGGGTTCTCATGAAGTTTGCCAGAGTAAACTTGGAGTCAGGCATACGTACAAACAGCGGACGGCCTTCTTCAAAGTGAGTGATATGCTCACCGGAGAAATAGTTGTAAGCAACCAGATTACCGCAGTCGGAGTCTGCCTTTAATGCTTCTTTGTAAAGAGTCTCATATAACTTGTTCTTGTCTACGGATACCCCCATCGCACCGAGGAACTGCTCGAAAAGACCAACCCATGCATTTAAGTCGGAGGTACAGTTATTGCAGTGAACCATGGCAACAGCCGCACCGTCCGGAGTGGTAACCATATCAAGTTCTCTATGTAATTCGGATAAATCCTTTTCTAAAACTGCCATAGCAAATACGCTGGTACCTGCGGATACGTTACAGGTTCTTACACCTACACTGTTGGTAGCTACCATACCGGTGCCTGCATCGCCTTCCGGAGGACACATTGGAATGCCCGGCTGAAGCTTGCCTGTTGGGTCAAGAAGCTTTGCACCTTCTGCTGTAAGTGTACCTGCATTTTCGCCTGCATAGCCTTCCTTTGGCATAATGTCAAGAAGCTTCCATGGGAACTTCTTATCAGCAATGAGAGCGTCGAACTGGTCAACCATTTTCTTGTTGTACTTCTTGGTTTCGCCGTCGATTGGGAACATACCTGCACAGTCACCGATACCAAGAATTCTTTCGCCGGTTAACATCCAGTGAACATAACCCTCTAAGGTTGTCATGTAATCAATGTATGGTACATGTTCTTCACCCTTTAAGATGGCCTGATACAGATGTGCAATACTCCAACGCTGCGGAATGTTGAACTGGAACAGTTCGGTTAAAGCATCTGCTGCTTCACCTGTGATAGTGTTTCTCCAGGTACGGAAAGGAACCAGCTGCTTGCCATCCTTATCAAATACCATATAGCCGTGCATCATAGCGGAAAAGCCGATGCTGCCGAAGGTAGTTAATTCTTCGTCATATTTTTCCTTAACATCCTTTGCCAGGTCCTGATAACAGTCCTGGATACCACCCCAGATATCCTCTAAGGAATAAGTCCAGATGTTATCTACTAACTTATTTTCCCACTCGTGGCTGCCGGATGCCATTGGGATGTAATCATCACCAACAAGCACTGCCTTAATTCTTGTGGAACCAAGCTCGATTCCAAGATAGGTCTTACCACTGCGGATAGCCTCTTTTGCTGCTAATTTTTCCATTGTTTATTCTCTCCTCTTAAAATTATTATACGTTGCTAACCAGCTGGGAAATTGCCTCAGCCTCGTCTGCCAGAAGCAATCTGTCCTGATTTAATAAAAGAATCAGACGGCCATTGTGATTTGCCACTCTGTCCACATAAGCGGTATCCTGGCTTCTGGCAATGGATGGGAACTCGGTTAACTTGCTCTCATCACACTCGATAATTTCTTTTACTTCATCTACCTTAAAAGCGATGGTTACACCATTGCTCTTGGTTACGATAATCTTGGTCTGCTCGTTTACAGGAACCTCCTGCAGACCAAACTTAGTTCTTAAACTGAATACCGGTAAAACATCACCTCTAAGATTCATAATGCCAAGAATGTGATTTGCTGCATTTGGCACAGGAACCACGGTACTCAAGGTTTCAATTGCGTTTACCTGGGATACGTCCAGCCCATATTCCCCTTCATTGACTTTGAAAATAACCTGCTGTGTTGCCATAATACCCCTCCCATTTTACTTTTGTGCAGTTGCCTGCCATTTAAGATAAGCATTTATAAACGGCTGCAGGCCACCATCCAGGACTGCTCCGGCATTGCCTACTTCGCAGTCGGTTCTGTGGTCTTTGACCATTGTATACGGTTGTAAAACATAGGAACGGATCTGATTGCCGAAGTTGATATCCCGGACCTCGCCACGGATACCGGCTGCCAGAGCCGCATTTTCCTCCTGTTTTAAAAGATACAGCTTTGCTTTTAACATCTGCATCGCCTTATCTTTATTTTGGAATTGGGACCGCTCGTTCTGGCACTGCACCACAATTCCCGTAGGAATGTGGGTAATACGGATAGCGGAGGACGTTTTGTTTACGTGCTGGCCGCCTGCACCGCTGGAACGATAGGTGTCAATTCTTAAATCTTCTTCATTGATTTCGATGTCTACATCATCCTCAATATCCGGCATAACATCGCAGGATACAAAGGAGGTCTGACGCTTGCCCGCCGCATTAAACGGAGAAATGCGGACCAAACGGTGAACACCCTTTTCGGACTTTAAGTAACCATAGGCATTTTCACCCTTAATTTCTAAGGTAACCGATTTATAACCGGCCTCGTCACCATCTAAGAAATCAATCATTTCTGTGGAAAAACCATTTTTTTCTGCATAGCGCTGATACATTCTGCACAGCATGGATGCCCAGTCACAGCTTTCTGTGCCGCCGGCTCCCGCATGCAGTGTTAAAATGGCATTATTTTTGTCATATTCACCGGAAAGCAGTGTGGATAATCTTAAATTTTCAAAATGCTCCACAAAAATATCCAGTGCTTCTTTAACCTCTGTTACAAGCTCCGGGTCTTCGGATTCGTAACCCATTTCCAAAAGAACTTCTACGTCATCGAACTGGGTTTCCAGCTCCTTGAAATCTGCCAGCACGTTTTTAAGCGTGTTCAGCTCCTTAACATACCCCTGGGCTTTTTCCATGTTGTCCCAGAAGTCGGGAGCCTGCATGATGGCCTCGATTTCTTCTACTTTTTCCCTCTTGTTAGTGAGGTCAAAGTGAATCCCCCACTTCAAGTAATGGTTCTCTGTATGTGTTCAGTGTATATTTATACTGGTCTAACTCAACCAAAACTATCACCAACTTTCTTATCTTCGATAATTAGGACCGTCCGCAGCACTGCTTATACTTACGGCCGCTGCCGCATGGACATGGATCGTTTGGCATAATCTTCTTTGCCTGACGTTTTACCGGAGCATTTGCTACAGTGTCATCACGGTTGGTACCGGTCACCTTGGCAACTTCTTCACGTTCCACCTTCTGTTCAATACGTACATGCATAAGAGCCTTTACGGTATCCTCCGCAATGGCTGCTTCCATGTCATTGAACATGTCATAACCCATCATCTTGTACTCGCTGAGCGGATTCTTCTGGCCATACGCCTGAAGGCCGATACCCTGACGGAGCTGGTCCATATCGTCGATGTGATCCATCCACTTGTGGTCGATAACCTTAAGCAGGATAACACGTTCCACCTCACGCAGCTGTTCCTTTTCCGGGAACTCTGCTTCTTTTGCTTCGTACATACGAACCGCTTCTTCCTTTAAGCGCTGCATCAGTTCTTTCTTGGTAAGGTGCTTGATATCTTCGTCGCTTAAGGTTACGGTATCCATAGGAACAATTGGGAGCAACAGATTGTTTAATTCTGCCATATCCCATTCTTCCGGAAGCTGGTCTTCGCTGATGCAGGTGTCCACACAGCCTTCTACCACTTCCATAACCATCTTTAAGATGGAATTTCTCATGTTTTCGCCGTCCAATACCTTACGGCGTTCACCATAAATAATTTCACGCTGTTCGTTGTTAACCTGGTCGTACTCCAGGAGATTCTTTCTGATACCGAAGTTGTTATTTTCGATCTTGGTCTGGGCTGTTTCGATGGCATTGCTGAGCATCTTATGCTGCAGTTCTTCACCTTCCGGCATACCGAGGGCATTGAACATAGTAATTAAACGCTCGGAACCGAACAGACGCATTAAGTCGTCTTCCAGGGAGATGTAGAAACGGGATTCACCCGGGTCACCCTGACGGCCGGCACGACCACGCAGCTGATTGTCGATACGTCTGGATTCGTGACGCTCTGTACCGATAATCTTTAAACCGCCCACTTCTTTTACGCCTTCGCCAAGCTTAATATCGGTACCACGGCCTGCCATGTTGGTAGCAATGGTTACCGCACCCGGCTGACCTGCATCTGCAACGATTTCGGCTTCCATTTCGTGGAACTTGGCATTTAATACCTTGTGTGGAATACCACGGCGGCGGAGCATATCACTTAATTCTTCGGAAGCCTCGATGGTAATAGTACCAACCAGAACCGGCTGGTTCTTTGCATGCGCTTCTTCTACAGAATTAACAATGGCATTTAATTTTTCTCTTCTTGTCTTAAATACGGCGTCGTTTAAATCCTGTCTCTGTACAGGAAGATTGGTTGGAACCACAATTACGTCCATGCCGTAAATTTCACGGAACTCTCTTTCTTCGGTAAGGGCAGTACCTGTCATACCACATTTTTTTCCGTACTTATTAAAGAAGTTCTGGAAAGTAATGGTAGCAAGGGTCTTGCTTTCTCTCTTTACCTTTACTCTTTCCTTTGCTTCAATTGCCTGATGAAGACCGTCGGAATAACGGCGGCCCGGCATGATACGGCCGGTAAAGTCATCTACGATAAGAACCTCGTCGTCCCTTACTACGTAGTCTTTATCACGGTGCATTAAGTTATGGGCACGGAGCGCAAGAATAATGTTGTGCTGGATTTCTAAGTTTTCAGGATCTGCCAGATTTTCAATCTGGAAGAAACGCTCTACCTTTTCTACACCCTGCTCGGTAAGGTTTACGTTCTTATCTTTTTCATTTACGATAAAGTCGCCGGTTTCCTGGGAATCCTCACCCATGATAATATCCATCTTGGTAAGTTCCTTTTCGGTACCGCGCTTTAACTGTCTTGCTAAAATATCGCAGGCATCATAGAGCTTGGTGGACTTGTTGCCCTGGCCGGAAATAATTAACGGAGTTCTTGCTTCATCGATTAAAATAGAGTCCACTTCGTCGATGATGGCATACGGAAGACCGCGCATTACCAACTGCTCTTTGTAAATTACCATGTTATCACGGAGGTAATCGAAGCCAAGCTCGTTATTGGTTGCATAGGTAATATCGCAAGCGTAAGCTTCTCTTCTTTCATCGTTGTTCATGCTGTTTAAAATACAGCCAACGGTAAGACCGAGGAAGCGGTGCACTTCACCCATCCATTCGGCATCTCGCTTTGCCAGGTAGTCATTTACGGTAACTACATGGACACCATTGCCGGCAAGGGCATTTAAGTAGGATGGCAGCGTTGCCACCAGGGTTTTACCTTCACCGGTTCTCATTTCTGTGATACGGCCCTGGTGAAGAATAATACCACCGATAACCTGTACCTTATAATGCTTCATGCCGATAGCACGCCACGCAGCCTCGCGGACAACCGCATATGCTTCTACTAAAATATCATCCAGAGTTTCACCGGCATTTAAACGCTCTTTGAATTCCGGAGTTTTTGCCTTTAACTGTTCGTCAGTCAGGGCTGCCATTTCGGCATCCAGTGCCATAACTTTATCTGCCAGCGGCATGATTCGCTTTAATTCTCTGTCGCTGTGGGTACCAAAAATTTTTGTTACAATACTCATGTTTCTTTATTCCCTTTCAAATATGCCATAGAACAACCAATAATACCGCCATTCTACGTTTTCTAATATTGTACCATTTTCACACTAGGTTATCAACTGAATTTTTTATGAACAAGGTGTGAATTTTTATGACAAACATACCGTTTTTTACAAAAAAACAAGAGGCGCTGTCGAAACAGCACCTCTTGTGGAAATCAACATAAATTTTAAATTTCAGGTTCTATTAAACCGTACGTATTTCCCTTTCTCTTATACACCACATTAACTTCATCGGTTTCCGCATTACGGAATACAAAGAAATTGTGGCCAAGCAGTTCCATTTGGATACAAGCTTCTTCTACGTCCATCGGTTTTACCGCAAACCGCTTGGTGCGGACAATTTTAACCTCATCATCCTCATCGGTATCCTCTGCCAGGAATGCCTGGGATAAGCTCATGGCATTCTGCTTTTTATCTACCAGCTTATTTTTAAACTTTCTAAGCTGACGTTCGATGGTATCCTCAACTAAATCGATGGATGCATACATATCTGCACTTTCTTCCTCTGCACGGACGATATTGCCCTTCATTGGAATAGTAACCTCTATTTTTTGTAACTCCTTTTCTACGCTGAATGTTACATGAATTTCTGTATCCTCTGTAAAGTAACGTGATAATTTGCCGAATTTTTCTTCGACTGCAGTTCTCAAGCCCTCCGTAACCTCAATATTTTTTCCGTACATGTTATAACGCATAGTTACCAGCTCCTTTGCAACGTATTGAACCTTCGATTTAATACCACTAAATCTTGTGTTCACTCATAGTATAACATTTGTAGCTACATTTCGCAAGTATTTTTTATATTTTTCAGTTATTTTTTCATTTTTCGACATTATTTTTTCATAATAAGCTGTCAAGTAAGACATTTCAATTTTTGTCATTTTTGCTCAAATTTATCAGAAATTACAAAACAAACTTTCGAACTTGACACATTGGAAACAAATACCACAAACATAGTATATTTTTGTGGATAATGTGGATAACTCTGTGAATAACTCATTTCATCCACTTTTTTTAGCTTTTCTTCCATGTGGATAACCGGTTATCCACATTTTTAGGACTTTTGTCCTTCTTTTTCATTCTACTGCCGGATGACGAAAAAATACGTCGATTTTTGTGCAAGTTGCACAAATTCCATAAAGTCAATACTAAAAATTGAAATACACAACTTTCTATATATTTCAAATAAATCCTCTTGATTTCAGTAATGGAATTTCATATGATAGAGATAAGATATTTTGTACTCCGTACAGAAAGGAAAATCAGCTATGATTCTTGGCGCATTAGAAGCCGGCGGCACAAAAATGGTATGTGCCATCGGAGACGAAAACGGTAACCTTACGGAACGTATTTCTTTCCCAACAAAAACACCGGAAGAAACCGTTCCGCAAATGATTGCCTTCTTTCAAAAATACAATGTTGAAGCACTTGGCATCGGCACCTTCGGACCGGCCGATTTAAATACAGCCTCTCCAAGCTACGGCTGTATTACCACCACCCCAAAGCTTGCCTGGGCAAGCTATAACATCCGCTCTGCCTTCGCAGAGGCCCTGAAGATTCCCGTAGGCTTTGATACCGACGTAAACGCTGCCGCACTGGGTGAAGCCTCCTTTGGCTGCATGCAGGACGTTCAAAACGGCATCTACATTACCATCGGCACCGGTATCGGTGTGGGCATTCTTGCCGAAGGAAAACTGCTTCACGGCATGCTGCATCCGGAAGGCGGCCACATTTTACTGGAACGCCACCCTTCCGATACTTACAAAGGCTGCTGCCCATATCACAGTAACTGCTTTGAAGGTCTGGCCTCCGGCCCTGCCATTGAAGGACGCTACGGCAAAAAGGCAATCGAGCTCGCAAACACCCCTGAAGTCTGGGAATTGGAAGCAGACTACATCGCCAAAGCCCTGGTAAATTACATTCTCATCCTCTCGCCGGAACGCATTGTTCTCGGCGGCGGTGTCATGCACCAGGAGCAGCTGTTCCCGCTGATACGAAAGAAAACTGCGGAATATTTAAATGGGTATATTAAGACAAAAAAAATTGAGAACTTAGATACCTACATTGTTCCACCTTCTCTTAACGACAATCAAGGCGTGCTGGGTTGCTTGAAGCTGGCACTCCAAGCCCACGCCGTGTAATACAAGTCTTTTCCGTGCACAAAAAAAACCATATTCACGTACAGAACGTCAGCGTTAGCGGTTCTGAAGTGAATATGGTTTTTGTTACTCAATTACACGGCGTGCCTTGTAAGGTGTACGCGTGTTATAAGCGGATACCTTGATACCGCTCTTTTTGCTGGCTGCATGTACAATTTTTCCATCGCCTATGTACATGGCAACATGGTCTACCACACCTTTTTTGTTTGTGTAGAAAATCAAGTCACCCGGAAGCAAATGGTCTAAATCCGGTTTTACATAACAGTATCCTGCGCTTTTCGCCTGGTCTTTGGATACTCGCGGAATCTCATAACCAAACTGCTTATAAATGGATTGTACAAAGCCGGAGCAGTCTGCACCTTTTGTTAAACTGGTGCCGCCCCATTTATACGGATTACCTACGAAGTTAAGTGCATAGGAAGCCACTTCCTGTCGTAATTTTGCAGATTCTGTTGCCAATGCCGCCTGCTGCTCCAACAACTTCTTTGCTTCTTCTGCTTCCGCTTTTTGTGCCGCCTTCTTAGCTTCTTCCTCGGCCTTCTTTTTTGCCTCTGCCGCAGCCTTTCTTGCTGCCTCTTCCTCGGCCAGTTTACGAAGACGGGCCTCTTCTGCCTTTCTTGCCGCTTCCTCTGCTGCCTTCTGGGCCGCTTCTTCTTCCTTGGTAATTGCATACTTGAACTCATAGCTCAAGTCCACATACTGCTTATATACATAACCGGTATGTTCTGCACCGGTGTTGTCGTCCTGGCCAAGAATAATCTTTACCCATTCCTCATATTCTTCCGCCACATAATAAGATTCGCCTCTTGGAATTTGGTCGTAAATGGAATCGGAAGTACTCATGCCGGTACGTACATTCAACACAGAACAATTTACGGTCGCCACCTTGTCACAATGCTCTTCGATTTTTTCTTCTGCATCCCAACCGATAAGCAAATAGTCCCCACGGATATAACCTTCCTTCAAATTACCGGACTGAATTTTTACCCAGTCACCTTCATAACCGAGAACATTTGCCACACAGCCCTTGTACAGCTTACCGATAGCCTCATATTCCGTAGAAGGACCGGAACGGATATTTACATAGGTTTTAACATTAGCAATGGCAAGATTTTCATACGGAGACGGAACACGGTGAACTGCCTTCATTTTTACACCGTCCACATAAATATCTCCGCTTTCTTCCTCACCAACGTTTTCATAATAGTTATTCATGATAAGGGAAAAACCGCCTACTGCAGAGTCTCCGGCAATGACAGAACCTGTCGGGATTTCTTCCTCCGCAGTCACTTCTTTTGCCACATCTTCTGTAGTTTGTACAATTTCACCCTTTGTAAATTGCATTGGAGACACCGCCATAATTCCGGCAAGTATCCACGTCAGTGCTTTTGTAAAATTCATTAGTTACCTCTTCTCTTTCTAATTGGCTTCTGCCAGATAACGTTCTACGCTTTGTACTGCATTGGCACCGTCAGATGCTGCAGTTACTACCTGACGTAATTCCTTTGTGCGGATGTCGCCTGCCGCAAAAATACCCGGACAGGAAGTGATTCCGGTTTCATCTGCCTTAATATATCCGGCACCATCCAATTCCACCAGACCTTCGTAGCCTGAAGTTTCCGGAAGCATACCAACCGCAATGAACACACCATCCAGCATTACGGTTCTTTCTTCTTCTGTTTTTTTATTGGTAAGAACCAGGGACTCCACCTTAAACTTGCCCTGGATTTCTTTTACTACACTGTCATAGATAATTTCCACATTTTCTGCACTCACCAGACGGGATACCAGAGTTTTTGCCGCACGGAAGGAATCTCTTCTGTGGATTACATATACTTTTTTGCAAAGTCTTGCTAAAAACAGGGCATCTTCTACCGCAACGTCACCGCCGCCAACTACTGCAACCTCTTTTCCTCTAAAGAAAGCTCCGTCACAGGTTGCACAATAAGACACACCGGAACCGGCAAGAGCCTCTTCACCCGGCACCTCTAACTTTCTGTGCTTTGCACCGCCGGATAAAATAACGGTTTTGGTTTCGTACTCTGTACCATCCTTGCAGATGATTTTTTTACCGGAAGCGGTTTCTTCGATTTTTTCCACCTCGCCGGTTACAAAGGATGCCCCCAGGGCATCCGCATGCTCGCGGAACTTCATAGCCAAATCAAAGCCTCCCATATGGTAAAGGCCCGGATAATTATCTACCTCATAAGTATTAATAATTTGTCCACCGCTCATAATTTCTTTCTCTAACACAATAAATTTAAGCTCTGCACGAGCCGCATAAATGGCTGCAGCCAGACCGGCCGGACCCGCACCCACGATAATCAAATCAAACATTGTAACTCTCCTTGTTTCTTGACAATCAGAAAAAATACTTGGTATAATATACATGGTATACCACAATAATCAGTATACCACAAAAATACGGTTCTGTACATATGGAAACTTAAACCATTTGTACTCGGCAGAAAGGGGCTGATATTTATGGATATTCCAACATTATCCGTTGCTATGTCACAGGCGAATATTGTGAACCAGTATAATATCGCCATGCTTTCCAAGACTCTGGACACCGTAGAAGAATCCGGCGCCATGATGATTAAAATGATGGAGCAGTCGGTAAATCCACATCTTGGACAGAACATTGACATAACCGTATAACAACCGGAAAGAGCGGCCGATTTGACCGCTCTTTTTGTTTTACATATTTATCTGCAGTAAAATCTCGTAATAAATCATAAACGCCGTTCCAATCACTATTGCCACAATCCAAGGAATTGTAATGATTCGCTTTGGCGCCTCTTCCTCCATACTTTCCTGCTCCTTCGCCTCATCTGCAGGCTGCTTTTTAAAGCAAGCACAAATGCGATGCCAGTTACCGTTTCTTACAGCCAGCTTTTTATATACAAAGAAAGCCAGAACACCCATAATCAGCGCCTGGGGTCCGTAAAGGGACAGTACCTGAGGCACGGTCAGCTGCAGATTAGCCGCAGAATCCATGAGCTGCCGCGTCCATTCTGTAGCAGGAAGGGTCATATCCCCAAACACACTCTCCAAGGCAGCCGCCATGGTTTCATTTCCATATTCCTTATACATATTATAATAAGCCTTGGCAAATTCATATAATTTAGGATACAAATACAACATAACCACAGAGGCGGCGTTAGTCCAAAAGTGCACCAGCATGGTAGATACGATGGAACCGGTTGCCTCAATCAGCAGGGCAAACACAAAACCGAGCACTGCCGCATAGCAAAACTGATTGATGTTTCCGTGCATAATTCCAAACATTAAACCGGAAAGTAAGGCCGCCTTCCACGGATTACTTTTGCTGTACTCATTATAAAACACGCCACGGTATACCGTTTCCTCTAACACAGCCGGCATAACAGCTACCAACAAAAGCCCAATCAGAAACGGAACACGCTCTGCAATATTAAAAATAGATGATCCTGTAACATTTTTAGAAAACACCATGGATATGGCATTGATTAAAGTAGCCGCAGGCTGTATCAAAATACCAAACAATACCGCAAGCAACATATCCGCAATTTTCATTTTCTTAAAACGGACCGTTTCCGCATAGGACAACCGGCGTACTACCATATACACCACTGCCGGAAATGCCAGTATTACCTGTGAAAAAATAACGGCAGCCACCGGGCGTTCCGACAAAAAATCCAGCGGAAGGAACGGAACAATTACCGATATCAGCATCGTAATAAGGAAAACAACATTAATTTCTTTGATTCGGTTCTTCTGTGCTTCTTTCATTTCTCCTATGCTCCCTTTAAAAACTTATTATCCTCATTATACGAAATCTCTCCGAAAGAATCCAGTAAATTTTTCATAATCTCTCTACACCTAATGAAAAAAATGTGTTATAATGATACACTAGATAAGTATTTACATAAAAAAAGGAGAAACTATATGTATTCCTTTCCGGCCAATATACGATTTAGCGAGGTAGATGCCGATAAAAACCTGACCTTTACCTCTTTGATTAACTATTTTCAGGACTGTACCATTTTCCACTCCGAATTCCTGCATGCAGGCTTCGAGTACTTAGAACCCCGGCACAGATGCTGGGTCTTAAGCTCCTGGCAGGTAGTTATCCACCGGCTGCCCCGTTTTGGCGAAACCATCCTGGTAGGCACCTGGCCTTACGGTTTCACCAACTTAACCGGCGACCGTAACTTTGTATTACAAAACGAATCCGGCGAAAATCTGGTAGTTGCCAATTCCTTCTGGGTTTTTACCGACACCGAAACCGGCAGACCGGCAAAGCTCGACCCGGATTACGTTGCCATGTATCCGATAGAGCCGCCCCTTAACATGGACTATGCTTCCCGAAAAATTGCCCTTCCGGAAGACTATACGGAGGAAGTGCCGTTTTTTGTTACCAAGCATCATTTAGACACCAATCATCATGTCAACAATGCCCAGTATATCCGCATGGCAGAAGATTACCTGCCTGCGAATTTCGAAGTAGGCGAATTCCGGGCGGAATATAAAAAATCCGCAAAACTGCAGGATAAAATACATCCGCTGGTTTCCGTAACAGATACCACCTGCACCATTGTACTGGCCGACGAAGCACATAAACCTTATACTACTGTTCAGTTTATCAGAAAGGGAATTTAACAATGATTTTATTAGGAAGAATGCAGACTCTTCGGGTTGTAAAAAAAACAGATTTCGGCGTATATTTAAGCGACCAGGGTATCGAACCTGATACCTCCTTTGTACCCGACAAAAAAGAAGTAGTGGATGTTCCGAGCATCCTGCTTCCAAAGGCCCAAGCGGGAGTTCTTACCACCGGTAACACCGTAGAAGTATTTATTTATAAAGATTCTGAAGACCGTCCGATTGCCACCACGGCAAAACCAAATCTTGCCATGGGAGAAATTGCACGTCTTACCGTAAAGGAAGTAACAAACATCGGAGCCTTCCTCGACTGGGGCCTTGCCAAAGATTTATTCCTTCCGTTTAAGGAACAGACCTTCCGTGTGCAAAAGGGTGATTCCGTACTGGTCAGCCTTTACATCGATAAGAGCAGCCGCCTCTGCGCCACCGCTAAGGTGTATAACTCCCTGAAAGCAAATTCTCCATATCAGCGGGAGGACCAGGTTTCCGGTACTGTTTACGAAATTATCGATGCCTTTGGCGCTTATGTTGCCGTAGACGACCTCTACTCTGCCCTGATTCCTAAGAAGGAGCTTTTCACTACCTTAAAGCCGGGAGAAAAAATCTCTGCAAGAGTTACTAAAGTGCAGCCGGACGGCCGTCTTGTCTTAAGCATCCGCGAAAAGTCCTACCTGCAGATGGACACCGACAGTGCTTTAATTTATGAAGCACTGGTAAAAGCCGGCGGTTTCCTGCCATACCACGACAAAACCTCTCCGGAACTCATCAAAGCAAAATTCGGTTTAAGCAAAAACGCATTCAAACGTGCCATCGGACATCTTCAAAAAGAGGGCAAGCTTCTTATCGAAGAAGATGGTATCTCTAAGACTGAGTAACCTATTTAACAATTTTTAAATGCGCCAAAAAATAAAATCGCCGAGGTTCCTCCCCATAAAAAGGGAACCGCCGGCGATTTCTATTTTTGAATTTTTACTGATCAAGGAATCTCATTTTGTTTTCTGTTTTCTTCTTCTCGATGTTAATCTTTGGCTCTTCCTTGCGGTACATGCTGCTAAACTGATTTGTCATAGTATCCTTACAAGTTTTACAGAACCGTCCTGTAAGAATCTTCTTGCCGCACTTTTCACAGTTTAATGCAATTTCAGAATCTTCACTGAAAGATAAGCGTTCTTCCTTTAACCATTTACGGATTTGCGCAATACTTACTTCCATTTCTGTGGATACTTCCTGCATACCGCATCTTGGATGGTCGTAAATATATCTCTTTACGTCATCAAACTTATCCTCTGCCTTTTTTACGCAATCAGGGCAAAGCGGTATACCACCAATATAGTTGAACACCTTGTTACACTGCTTACAATTTCTTACGTCCATACAATCCTCCTATTCTACTGCTCCGCTACACATATACTTATGTACGATACCTGCACTACGCCCCATTCTTTTAAAACACGGGCACATGCAGTCAGCGTACTGCCTGTGGTGCTTACATCATCTAAAAGCAACACTGACACCGGTACTCCCCATTGAGCCTCCTCGTTATCTACGCAAAAAGCATCTTTTACATTTTTTTGCCGTTGATGTCTGCTGAGACTTTTTTGGTCCTTTGTCTTTTTTTGCTTTATGAGCAGATTTCTTACCGGTAAACCGGTTTCTTCCCCTAAAGCCTGCGCCAGCAACTCCGCCTGGTTAAAGCCACGGCTGCGCATTCTGGACGGATGCAGCGGAACCGGGACTATACATTCAGGCGCTATCCGCCGTATAAACTCCGACTGGCTTTCTTTTATTTGCTGTGCGAAGAAACGGACAAATTCTGCGGTTCCTTCTTTTTTTACCAACTGTAAGGCCCTTCCCATGGTACCGTGATAGGGAAACAAACTGCGGCCACTATCCCAGCCCCGGTCAGGCTCCCGCATACATGCTGTACAATATTCTTCTTCCTCTGAAGTAAGAGGCATACCGCACTTATAACAGACCGGTTCTTTGATTCTGTCTAATTTGCATTTACATTCCGGATGTATCTGTGCCCCCTTTGGCATTATAAGCCGAAGGCAGACCGGACAACGCTCCGGATACAACCAGGTAATCATGTAGATCCTTTCCGACCATCTCTCCCAAAACGTCGGAAGCGCTGTTTATTTGAATAACTGCTCCGGATACAGACCCTTTTCGTATAATTCACGGAAGGAACGCACTACCAGTTCTTTATCCTCATGATAGGTAACACCGAACCAGCGGTCGTTACTGGTGAGCACCTTAACCTCCGCCTTGTTTTCTCTTAACATACTGCCAACAACCTCAGGAAGCAGGAATTCTGCCTTTGCTTCATTGCCGGCAATGCCTCCGAGGAATTCGGTAAATCTTGCTTCTAATGTATCTAAGAAATCTGCGGTAAAGCCCCATAAATTCATGGAAACCGGAGTAGTAAGCGGAAGCTTTACCGGTTCACCGGCACCATTCTTACCAACCGCAACATCTCCCTGCTTTTCAATACCGAAAGTTTCTTCAATATGAGTAAGCATATGATTTTCATCTACACGGCAGACACCTCTGGTTACCTGGCCGTTTTCACTTAACGTATTTTCAAGAACAAAACCTACCATGGAAATCGGCATGCATTCTTTGTTTTCTTCCACATTGGCAAGGAAATCGTGAATCTTAACAAACGCTTCCTTTCCGTAATAGTCATCTGCATTAATAACAGCGAACGGTTCTTTTACCGCACCAAGACAGCTTAAGATTGCATGACCGGTTCCCCAAGGCTTGGTTCTGCCGTCCGGTACAGAAAAACCTGCCGGAAGATTATCAAGCTCCTGGAATACATACTGTACCTCCACCTGCTCTGCAACGGAAGGCTTGATAATTTTCTTAAACTCAGCCTCCAGCTCCCTACGGGTAATAAATACCACCTTATCAAAACCCGCAGCAATGGCATCGTAAATGGAATATTCCATAATAATTTCGCCGCTGACACCTACATGCTCCAGCTGCTTGATGCCACCGCCATAACGGCTGCCCATACCGGCTGCCATAATTACAAGTGCTGTTTTGTTCATCCTAAAAATCTCCCTTCGTAAAACTTATCCTATTGCTTTTATTTTACCACACTTTATATTTTGTTGCCACTATAATTTACATTTCCTGAATGGCTCTTTTTAAGCCGGAATACCGTTTCATTTCCATAACGTTGCTTATCATCATCTGCACCGTATCCGGGCTTCCCACAATGGTAACGCATTTTTTTGCACGGGTTACCGCTGTATAAAGCACATTCCGGTTAAACAAAAGCCTCGGGCCCGTCAGCAGCGGAATTACCACCGCCGGATACTCGCTTCCCTGGGATTTATGTATGGTAATGGCATAGGCCAAAACCAGCTCATCCAATCCCGAAAACGGATATTCTACCATGCGGCCTTCATCAAATTCTACGGTAACCAGTTCCGCAAACAAGTTAATCTCTCGGATGATACCGCAATCACCGTTAAACACTCCGGTTCCCTGTTCTACAGGAATGCCGTAGCGGCTGCGGATTTCCCACTCCAGCTGGTAATTGTTTTTTATCTGCATCACCTTATCGCCTTCACGGAAGATTTTTCCGCCTCCCAGATCCTTTTCCATCTTTCCGGGTGCGGAAGGATTCAGCGCCTCCTGCAGGGCAATATTTAAATTTTCTGCCCCTAATTCCCCGGCTTTCATTGGAGTCAGCACCTGCACCTCATAAGGAGAGGCCTTTACATAATCCGCAATCTTTTTTTGCACCAGATAAACGATGGACGGAATAATCACCTGGGTGTCGTTCCGGTTTAAGAAAAAGAAATCCGAATTATTATTATCCAGAGGAATTGCCTCACCCGCATTAATCCGATGGGCATTTAATACAATTTTACTTTCCTCCGACTGCCGGAAAATACGATTGAGCTTTACCACCGGAAACCGTTCTGAAGCAATCATATCTTTTAACACATTTCCGGCACCAACACTCGGAAGCTGGTTAACGTCTCCTACAAAAATCACCCTGGTCCCTACCAGGATTGCTTTTAACAGGGCATGCATCAGGGAGATATCCACCATGGACATTTCATCAATAATGATAACGTCGCTTTCTAAAGGGTTGCTCTCATTCCTTGCAAACTCCAGGCCTCCGCGGCCCGCCTCCGGGTCACGGGTTAACTCTAACATACGGTGGATCGTTCTGGCTTCCATACCGGTGGTTTCCGACATACGCTTTGCCGCACGGCCGGTTGGTGCTGCCAGCAACACGTCCATTCCCTCCGACTCAAAAAAACGGATAATGGTGTTAATAGTGGTGGTCTTTCCTGTTCCCGGACCACCGGTTAAAATAAACACACCATTTTGCACCGCTTCTGAAACCGCCTGCCGCTGTAATTCGTCCAGCTCTATTTCCAATTCTTTTTCCAGTTGATGAAGCCGGTGCTCAATAACCCGGTGGGCCACATCATAACGCTGGTTTAAATCGCAAAGCATTCTTGCCACATCCAGCTCCAAAAAATAGTAGCTGGCCACGTAAACCTGCTTTATGCCCTCTTCCTCTTTAAAAATTACGCTGCGTTCTAATGCCAGTTGTGTAAGCTGACGTTGCATATTTTCAAAAGGCACCCGAATAATTTCTGCTGCCTTTTGATATACTTCTTCCTCCGGCAAATACACATGGCCGTTACCAATGGCCTGCTGAAGCACATAATACAATGCCGCTTTTACCCGGTAATCATCATCGGGAGCAATGCCGCCCTGCAGAGCAATTTCATCCGCGATTTTAAAACCGACGCCATCAATATCCTCTGCCAGACGATACGGATTCTGCCGCATTATTTCGTACATGCGCTCGCCGTAATACTGATATATTTTTACTGCCAGCTGGTTGGAAATGCCGTATTTCTGAAGAAATATCATTGCCTGCCGCATTTCTCTCTTTTCTTCAAACTGCCGGTAAATTTCTCCGGCGATACGTTCACTGATGCCCTTAATTTCCACCAGGCGCTCCGGTTCTTCTTCAATAATACGGAAGGTGTCTTCCTTAAATTTTTTGACGATACGGGCCGCCAGTGCCGCTCCGACACCCTTAATGGCACCGGAAGCAAGATAACGCTCCATGGCCTGGCCATCCTGAGGTTCTACTGCTTTGTACGACGTTACCTTTAACTGCTCGCCATACTTTGGATTAAAGACCATGTCGCCCTCTACCTGCAGAAATTCTCCCTCTTCCACATGGGCAAAGGTTCCGACACAGTATAGTTCTTCCTCCTGTGACGAAAGAGTCAATACCGTATACCCATTATCTCCACGATATACAATTTTTTCTACATATCCCTCTTTTACCTCTGCCATAATTTGTTCGATTTTCCCTCTTTATGAAACAATGTCAGGCAAGCAAGGCACTTACCCTGCTCCCTGACATCAGATAACTTAATTTCTTTTCATGGATTCATATAACATTTGTGCAATGCCTAAATCTGCGGTTTCGGTAATCATTTCCGCGTAGGACTGATTTAACCGGTCTCCAAACATTTTCATGTACTCACCCTGGCTGTCTTCGTCCTCCAGCATAGCACTTCTGGTGTTTTTGATAACCTGTTCCACAAGGTAGGTTTCAAACTCCTTGCAGGCCGCCATTAACTCTTCGTCGGTGGCTGTACCCTTTTCGATATTGCTTAAAGAAGAGGAAAGCTTTTCTGTTTTTGCCGCAGATGCATTCTGCATACTTTGCAGATATAAAGCATCATTACCAATAGAAATTGCCATAACAATTCTCCTTTTTTATCAGCTACGTAAGTTATTTGCCTGCTGCAGCATCTGGTCAGATGCCTGGATTACCTTGGAATTCATTTCATAAGCACGCTGTGCCACAATGAGATTTACCATTTCATCTACAGTTTCTACATTAGAGCCTTCCAGATATCCGGAATGCACCTTGGAAGCCTGTAATCCGCCGTTTTCAGATTCCAACATTTCTTCGCCGGATGCCTCGCTCTCTCGAAGCAGACTGTTGGAAAGCTTAAACAGACCGGTTGGATTATTAAACTGTGCAATACCAAAGGCAACGCCCATATCACTGATGGTTTGGTCTGCGTTGCGGTACCAGAATCTTCCTTCTTCGTCAATAGAGAAATTGGAGGATTCATAATCTAAACTGAAGGTAATAATTTCTCCCTGATCACTTAAAATCGGATAACCTTCTGCGGTACAAAGCGTAAGACCCTCATTACCGATGGACATATTAAACGCACCGCTTCTTGTATATGCTATAGAGCCGTCCGGCATCTGTACACGGAAGAAGCCGTCACCTTCCAAAGCAAAGTCAAAGGTATTTCCGGTAGCAGTTAAAGGTCCCTGCGTATAGCGGGAGGTAATGGAGGCGGTTCTTACACCGGCACCCACCTGGCCGATGACCGGCTTAGGATTACCCTCGTTATCAGTAGTTTTGGTTTGAAGCTTAGAGTAAAGAAGACTCTTAAACTCCACGGTTTCTTTTTTATAACCTGTTGTATTTACATTGGATAAATTATTAGAGATTGTATCAACAGCGTCCTGCTGCGCAATCATACCGGATGCTCCGGTCCATAATGCACGCATCATAAGTACTCACCATGCCTTTCTAATGTTAAGCGCTATACTCTACCTACAGAGTTAACCGCCTGATCCAGTGTGGAATCCATTGTCTGTACGACCTTCTGATTTGCTTCATACGCTCTTGTAATGGCAATCATCTGGGTCATTTCTTTTACTACGTTTACATTAGACTGCTCTAAGCAACCCTGTAATACTTCCGCAGTAGTTTCGATTTCTGTGGCTCCGTCCACCGGTTCATACATGGTGTCTGCAAACTTTTTCAGATAATTATAATCTTCAAAGTCTGTAATGATGATTTGATCGATCAGTTCACCGTTTGCATAAACAGCTCCGTCCCTGTCAATTACAATTTCTGCGTCGGTAGGAACAATTAAATCTCCTGCCTCGCTTTGCAGATGGTTGCCATCTGCATCGGTAATATATCCGTCACGGGTAATGGTAAAATTACCGGCTCTTGTATAACGGATATGGTCGTTACCTAATGTATCGGTAACTCTCATGGCGAAGAAACCGGAACCGTCCAGCGCAAGGTCATAGGTATTACCTGTAACGCGGACAGAACCCTGTCCATAATTGGTGAAAACCTCACCAACTTTAACGCCCAGCGGCATTCTTCCGATTATTTCGTCAGTTTTTACTGAGTAATCCCTTACCTTAATTGCCAGCATATCATCAAACGACTGGCTGGTTACACCTTCCTGCTTGTAACCTGTTGTGGCTGAGTTTGCAATATTATTTGCAATCACGTCGAGGCGCTTTTGCTCATTGTATAAACCCGTCCATGCTGTGTAAAGTCCTCTTACCATAGGTTTCTCCTGTCTGTATCAAACACATAGTTTCTTATGCAGAAAATTCTGCCTAATAGTTTTATCGGCTAGTTTGCCTTTCCACTTAAGAACTCCACGTATTTTCCTGTACCGATTGCCACTGCAGTCATCGGATCTTCTGCTGTCATGGTGGTAATACCGGTCTTTTCTTCGATTAATTCTTCCAAACCATATAATAAACATCCGCCACCGGTAAGTACAATACCTCTGTCTGCGATGTCGGCAGCAAGTTCCGGCGGAGTCTTTTCTAATACGCTGTGAACTGCCTCTACAATCTGGGAAGTGGTTTCTCTTAATGCTTCTTCTGTTTCCTCGGAAGTAACAGAAATGGTCTTTGGAAGACCTGTAACTAAGTTACGGCCCTTAACGTCTAAGGAAATGGATTCCGGACGTCTGTATGCGGAGCCGATACGGATTTTAATATCCTCTGCAGTACGCTCACCGATTAACAGATTGTGCTTCTTTCTCATGTAACGGACAATTGCTTCGTCGAAGTCGTCACCTGCAATCTTAATGGATGTACTTACTACGGTACCGCCTAAAGAAATAACTGCGATATCTGTTGTACCGCCGCCGATATCTACAATCATGTTACCGCATGGTCTTGCGATATCGATGCCTGCACCGATAGCCGCTGCGATTGGTTCTTCGATAATGGCAACTTCC
>JAZNXI010000144.1:0-26437 GCA_045593825.1 Lachnospiraceae bacterium | reverse complement strand
GCCAAATTATTGCCATGGACCATTCCTTCCACGGCAGAAGTATGGGTGCTCTTTCGGTCACCGGAACAAAGAAGTACCGTGAACCGTTCGAACCACTCATTGGCGGTGCGGTATTTGCTGAGTTTAACAATTTAGAGGATGTAAAATCTAAGATTACCGACAAAACAGCAGCCATCATTATGGAAACCCTGCAGGGTGAGGGTGGTATCCATCCGGCAACCAAGGAGTTTATTGAGGGCGTTGCAGCAATCTGTAAGGAAAAGGACATCGTTCTTATTTTAGACGAAATCCAGTGCGGCATGGGTCGTTCCGGCAACATGTTCTGCTACCAGAAGTACGGCGTACAGCCTGACATTGTTACCTGTGCCAAGGCTCTTGGCTGCGGTGTTCCGGTAGGTGCATTTGCGGCAACCGAAAAAGTGGCAGCAGCTTTTGAACCGGGCGATCATGGCACCACCTATGGCGGCAACCCGTTTGTTTGTGCAGCAGTAGCAAAGGTATTCGACCTCTTTGAGGAGCAGAAGGTGCTGGAGAATGTAAAAGAAAACGGCGCATATCTCTACGAAAAGTTAGAAGAGTTCGCAAAGGAATATGATTGTGTCAAAGAGCATAGAGGCTTCGGTTTCATGCAGGGTCTGGAATTTACCATGCCGGTAAAGGACATTGCGGCTAAGGCTCTGGAAAACGGTCTTATTCTGATTTCTGCGGGAGCGAATACCATCCGTTTCTTACCTCCTCTGGTAATGCAGAAGGATCAGATTGATGAGATGATTGAGAAATTGAAGAAGTGCTTATAAAAACTCACCCGCCGGAGGGGACGAACCGCCCGGCGGGTGTTATTGTGTAACAGGAAATGTTCCTGCTGCACTTTTTATGAGAAAAACAAAAAAGGAAGCAAAGTTATTCAAAGTATACCGGCATAACAGAACCGATAAAGTCGTTTACCTGTGCAGATTTATGTATTCTTAAATTTGCAGTGGCGATTACCTTATCAACGAAACACCCTCTGCCGATGACAACATCCTTTCCGGTGATTTTCTGCACGGAATAATCCTCAATGTGTAGCTTGTTTGCTTCAATATCGCGGATTCTGGCGTTTTTTTCGTCCTGAATGTCTCTGCCGGAGAAGAAGGCACGTACTCTGGTAAATGGACGGATGGATTCTTTTCTTCTGTTGTGGAGTAAGGTGGCACTGTCTGCCTGCAGCATAGTTGTATTTATTACGCCGTCGGAATAAAGATCGCCGGACACTATGATTGCGCCTGCCTTTAAGACTCCTTCGGAATTGCAGGAGCCGGCTTCCAATAATCCGTTCACATTTGTTACGCCTTCCAAGGTCAGTGTTTCTGCAGAAAGAGTCGTAAATTTCATAACTCCTTCGCCGTTAACCTGATTTGCTTTAATTGGTCCTTTGGCAGTGAAAACCCCTTCTACATGTAATCTGTCATAGGTTCCTCCATTGACACTTCCGATTCCTTCACAACGATACTCGCCCATAGTTTTATCCCTTTCTGAATGTGTGATTTCTTTTTCATGACTCCAGTATACCATAGAGAATTATAAGAATCATAAAAGGCAAATTAGAAATTGATTAGAAATGGGAAAACTGGTATACTGGATCAGGGAGTGTGGGTAATATGACCACAACATAATGAATATTAGAGAAACAAGGAGTGCAGATAAAATGAAATTTGTAGTACAGAGAGTAAATCATGCCAGTGTTACTGTAGATGGCAACGTGATTGGCGCAATTAAAAAAGGATTTCTGGTGTTTATCGGTGTGTCCAATGAAGACACGAAAGAAATTGCAGATAAATATATAAAAAAACTTCTGGGATTGCGAATTTTCCAGGATGAGAACGGCAAGACAAATCTGTCTTTAAAGGATGTAAACGGAGAGCTTTTGCTGGTTTCCCAGTTTACGCTGTATGCAGACTGTAGTCATGGTAACAGACCATCTTTTATTAATGCAGGCAAGCCGGAATTGGCCAACGAGCTTTATGAGTATATTATTGCGGAATGCAAGAAACAGGTAGATGTGGTAGAAACCGGAGAGTTCGGCGCAGATATGAAGGTTGCGCTGGAGAATGACGGTCCGTTTACTATTGTGCTGGAATTGTAAAAATTAGTTTTCTTCCGTAGCGGTTAAGAAGACTTCCATTAATCGCATTGCATAAGTGTATTGGCGGTCGGTACAATCGGCAAGCAGTTGCTGCAGTTCGTTACGCTCCAATGGTACATTTTTTTCCTGGGATTCCGACTTGATGCCATACATCATATAATCAAGACTCATATGCAGATGTTCTGAAAGGGCAAGCATGGTCTCTACAGACATACCACAAATACCGCGTTCTATGTCAGAGCAGTATTTTGTAGCGCGATCAATTCGTTCCGCTAACTCCTCTTGAGACATACCGAGGCTTTGACGTTGCTTTTGAATGCGTTCGCCTACGGCATAACGGTCATAAGGAATTTTTTTACGATTCATAGGGATTCTCCTTATTTTTAATAAGAGTTTGCATGGGTTCTAAACTTATTTTTTATTTCTAATAAGAAGTATCCCGTTTTAAACGAAGATTTTAAACATGTTAAAAACACGAATGTAAAGCAGCTCGTTAATGCAAAAACACGTTAGTCGTGTTTAAAACAGGAAATTGCGCGTTATGAACATGAAAAAAGCCGGAGGCCTGCGTGATGTGGTTCCTCCGGCTTTTTGTGGTTTAAATGATTCTTTTGTATATTAGATTATTTCTCTGATTTACTGGCAGTTGCCATCGAAAATGTTGCCGAAACCGCAATTGTTATTGGAACCGCAGAAACCGCTGAACAGAGAAGATAAGTTGCATCCGCCAAGGAACTGTAAAATGTAATTGCAAATATTGTTCATCTGTACCTCTCCTTTCTTTTGTTTTGTCATATCATTTATGACATCGATAGGATAGCACAGGGTGGTGTACAAATGCAATGGAACCTGCTGGCAGACTTGCCATGATATAGAAAACAAGCCCTGACAATGTGTCAGGGCTTGTTGGATGATGCAATATAAAACTTATCTGTCCAGTGTCTTTGGTTCCGGATATTCTTCGCCGAAGGTATCAACGGTAACCTTAGCCATGCGCTGAACTTCTAACGGACGGTCGGACCAGTCTACGTTTACGGTAGCAATTTTGTTTACTACGTCCATGCCTTCTGTAACCTTACCGAAGGCAGCGTACTGACCGTCAAGATGAGGGGAAGTCTGGTGCATGATGAAGAACTGGGAACCTGCGGAATCCGGGTGCTGCGCTCTTGCCATGGAGATAACACCAGGGGTGTGCTCTAAGCTGTTTTTAAAGCCGTTCCAGGTGAACTCGCCAGGGATGGAGTAGCCGGGATTGCCCATGCCGCTGCCTTCCGGACAGCCGCCCTGAATCATGAAGCCTTCGATAACTCTGTGGAAGATAAGGCCGTCATAGAAGCCCTTCTTAACCAGAGAGATAAAGTTATTAACGGTGTTTGGAGCGATTTCAGGATAAAGCTCTACCTTAATCACGTCATTATTTTCCATCTGAATGGTAACAATTGGATTTGCCATAGTTTGAATCAACCTTTCTTTATCATAATCTTCTTTACGCATCATACCACGAATTTAAAAACTTGTCTACAAATAAAAGCGGCAATCCGGATGGACTGCCGCTTTTGTGCATACTATGTATGTTGGAATTACTTTGTTGCTTCGTTGTTGTCAATCTTCTTTTCAAGCTTTGCAAGCATATTTGCTGCAAAGTTGCGTCCGCCGATACCGAATGCAACTGCAAATGCAACACAAACAGCAGCAATGATAAGAACGAAGGTCTTTTCTACCATAGCAATTGCTACGCCTAACTGGCTTAAGCATACAAAAGCAACAAATACGTAGATAACTACCTTAGCAGCTAAAGCAGCACCCTTAGCGTTAGGGAACTTCTTAACAATAGCAGCTTCTGCAGTGTTTGCTGCGAACATGCCAATGGCAAGAATGATTACCGCAGTAAGAACTGCCGGTAAGTAGTTGAGCACTGCAGCACCGATGTTTGTTAATACAGGGAGATGAAGAACGTTGATGCCCTGTACAAGGAAGATGATAACTAATACATACTTAACAACTTCGCTGATAATCTTGGAAAGGGAAACCTTCTTTGCAGAACCGGTAACCTTTTCTAATAAACTGTCTGTGCCAACGCCTGCAAGTAAGCCTTCCAGTAACTTAGCAACTAACTTTGCGATGAATACGCCTGCTGCGATGATTACGATTGCTGCAAGAACGCTAGGAATGATAGCGAAAATGGAAGCAACGATGTTGTTTGCAGGGTTGGAAATTGCAGGAACGTTTAACTGGTCAAGACCGGTTGTGATAACAACTAAAACAATGAGACCGTAAACAACATTTGCAATAATGTTGGAGAAGGAAGCACTGTCTGTAGCTTTGATGCCGGCCTTTTCCTGAAGGGTGTCGATCTTAACTGCCTTCAATACAGAAGCAAGTAAGTCTTTAATAAGCTTTGCTACAAATAAACCAACGGTAATGATGATAATTGTGGCTACCAGGCTTGGAACAAAAGCAAGGAATCTGTCTACCAAATTGATGATAGGAGCAGATACACTGTTCATACCCAGTCTGTTTAAAGCGCTTGGTAAGAAAAGTAAAAATACTACAAAGTATACAAGCTTACCTACAAAAGTAACTGCGGATTCGGCAACATTTTCATCTGCGCCGAGCTTGCCTAATAATTTTTCTGCCTTTACTGCCTTTAAGAGCTTAATGATAAGCTTCTTTGCAATGCCTGCTGCAATAAATGCAACCACAAGTAACAGAATTGCTACCAGTGGGTTTGTAAGGGATCTTAAAAAGTCCATGGATTAATTCCTCCTTTAATATAAAATACTTTCTTATTATCGGACAAGATGAGAAAAAACACAAGTCTTTTTGACAATATTCGTGTTTTTTCGTTAAGAAAGTCCCTTGCTGTTTCCTTATAAATCAGATAAAATAAGAGAAAAGATAGTGAAGACATAAGTTCGTTAAGGAGGGCTTCCGTGAACTACAAAGTAAGTGATTTATCAAAAATTTTAGATATATCTTCCAATACGGTACGACGTTATGAAGGCATGGGGTATCTTTCTCCGGACCGTATGGATGCTAACGGATACCGGGTATACGGTGCCGGTGATGTTACTAAAATGATTATTATCAACAATTATCGTAAGATTGGTTTCAGTCATGCAGAAATAGCCAAGATTTTAAAGGGCAGCTATCATGAAAAAATTGAACTGTATGAGGAGCGTCTTGCTGCTATGGACAAGGAATTGGAGCTGCTTTCCGGTCTGCGCCATATGCTGAAAGACGATCTTGCTTTAATGAAAAAAATTGAAGCAGTGACCGATGGCTTTTACAAACGGGACTGTGTGCCAATGAACTACGTTTTGTATAGCGAAAACGGAGAACTGTTAAAAGAGGACGGACGTCTGGATACCATTCAGGAGTATTTCTATAATGCGGCAGAACTTCGTTATATTTATATTTTTAAAAAAGAAGAAATCGAACAGGGAATTCTGGCTTGTAATGAGGGAATCGCAGTAAAAGATGTGGATATGGAACGCTTTGGGTTAGGACTGAATGAGTTTACCGTTGTTTATGAGAAAAAGAACAGTATCATGAAAATTGCAAAGCTTCCGTTAAATTTTGCAGAATGTGAGCAGGAAGAAAAAGAAAGACTGTTTCATGATATTTTTGAAGATGTACTTTCCTATATAGAAGAAAATCAGTATTCTCTGGCTGGAGATGTGATTGGTGTTAAAATCTCCATGTCTTTAGAAGAGAATAATGAGGAGCAATATGTGCTGATCAGTGTTCCGCTTAGAAGATAGTGAACAAAATAAAACACGAAAATTAAAGAAACATTTTAAATTTTATTGACCTTGACACTGTGTCATAGTGTATACTTTGAAACAGCTAGAGGTCATTTTTTTGTACATTTTGCATAAAATCCAAGGGGGAATTTGGACATAATGACAAAATGAAAAAGAAATGCCTCGTAATATAAGGAGGGCAAATGATGAAAAAATTAACTAAGAAGTTGGCAATGCTTCTGACTGTGACCATGTTTGCAGGTATGCTTGCAGGCTGCAACGGTAAAACAGATGCAGAAGCTACGCCAACTCCAACCACAGCAGTGGAGCAGCCGGCAGATCCAACCGCTACAACGGCTCCGACAGAAGCTCCTGCTCCAACAGAGGAACCAACCGTAACAGTGGCTCCGTCAGCAACTCCGTTCCCGACACCGGCGCCTATCACTGTTGAAAAGCGCAACATTGATGTTTGGGATTTCGGTGGCTTGCAGGAAACAGATGCGCTGTATAAGAACAACATTACAGCAGCAGACTGGGATGCATATGAAAATCTGGCAGAAGGCGGCACCTTCTCCGCAGATGGCGAAATTACTTTTGGTGACCTTACCTTAAGTTATAAGGCAAAGGACCGTTTATTCTCCGGCACATCCGTAAAGAACTATGGTGCTAACGCTTTCGCACAGACAGCTCATGAAGACGGTTACACCGCAGACGGTATGTACTATTGTAACGGTACCGGCGGTGACAACAGAAGATACTTTACCCTGTCTAATGTAAAGGCCGGCGACAAGATTGTGGTTTACATGGGTGCTCACAACGCGGCAGACGATGTGCTTAACTTCCAGTATCTCGGCGAAGATGGTACACAGTTAGAAGAACATGCCTATGGTCAGAAAGTTTTCTCCAAGCATGTATTTGTAGCACAGTACAGCGGTACCTATAAGATTTGGACCGGTACCGGTGCAAAGCCTGGTTATAACCGTATCGTAAGAATTCCGGGTGTTACAGTAACCGGTTATATTGATAACGCAGGATTTGATATTGCAGGTACAACACTTAAGTTCGTGAACAACACAACAAATGCAGTAACCGAAGTGGATGCGGCAAACGGAAGCTTCGCAGCTCTTCTTGCTCCGGGCTTTGAGTATACCGCAGTATTATCCGGCATTAACGGCGTTGGTTTTACTAACGACAGCAAGTTTGTTACCGTAGCAGATGCAGACGTGGCAAACGGCCAGATTAGCACAACTTTAGTAGTAGAAGCAAAGTCCATCTACGCATATACCGGTAAGATTACCGGCTTTGCTGCAGATTATGATGTAAGCAAGCTGGCAGTTAAGTTAGAAGCTCCTGCAGATTCTACCTATAATGATGTAGACCTTACCATCAATGCAGACCTTACTTTCACCGCTTCCTTAGAGCCTGATGTAGAGTATACCCTGGTTCTTTCCGGCGTGAATGATTATGAAATCGTAAGTGCTGCAACCATTCAGGATAATCAGGCAAAGAATGAGGATATCCAGGTTGCAACAAAGGCAGTATATGACGTAAACGGCGGCTTCCTTGGCTGTGAGGCAAAGGATGTAACTGCCATCAAGTTTGTAAATGAAGCAGATGCTTATGAATATGCGGGTGCTTTATCTGCAGACGGTTATTCCGTATCCTTAAGAGACGGCGCATACAGCGTAGTTATTACTTCCGGCACATACACAACTTCTACTCACATTGTAGTGGAAGGCAAGGCTGTGGCAAAGGATGTGATGGCAGTGCCTGTAGATAAAACAGTAGCTGCATTAACAAGAGTAGATAAGATCTACGTTGGTTATGCCGGCAAAGACAACAACTATGCAACCGTTGGTGAAGCAGTAGCAGCAGCGGCAGCTATGAATCCAACCAGCGAAGCAGAAAGAATCGTAATCTCCATTGCTCCGGGTACATACAGAGAGCAGGTTACTATTAACACTCCATACATTACTTTTGTAAATGAGAGCAATGAAGAAGTACTTCTTACCTGGTACTACGGTATTGGCTACAACTACTACAGTGCAGAGCCAACCACCGGTCTTTACGATGCTGAAAGAGCATACGACAAGTACCAGAAGAACAATGCAGAAAAGTGGGGCTACGCAGTTATGGTTGGTACCGCTGCAACCGCTTTCCGTGCAGAAAACATTACATTTGAAAACTCCCTCAACCGTTACATCACTGATGAAGAAATCGAAGATGGCGTAGAGGCAGATACCATTAACTTTGACCGTAAGTATGGTGCAGATGTTACTTCCAAGGCAGCTACCGAGCGTGGTGTTGCTCTTTACGTAACAGCAAACGAAGCAGAATTCCTGAACTGTTCCTTCTTAAGCAGCCAGGATACTCTCTACACTGCATCCGACGCTTACTTTAAGAACTGTTACATCGAAGGTAACACCGACTTCATTTTCGGTTCCGGCGATGTAGTATTTGATGCATGTGAAATCAGCCTGTACGGTTACAGCACCGGCGGCGTGGCTGGTTACATCACAGCAGCAAGAACCGATTCCAACGTAACAACCACAGAAAACGGTTACTTATTCCGTAACTGTGTAGTAACAGCAGATAACCTTCCTGTAACACCGGGCTACAGCTTTGGTAGACCTTGGGGCGCAGATGCAAAGGTTAGATTCGAAAACACCAAGCTTGCAAGCCTTGATTTAATCAGCGCAGCAGGCTGGACCCAGATGAGCGGCAATGCTCCTGAAAATGCAAACTTTGCAGAGTACGATACCATGGATTTAACCGGTATGTCTTCTGACCTTACCGGCAGAGTGGCAGGTACTGTAGCAGATGCACCGCTTTCCTTTGATTATGCTGCATGGTTAGGTTTCACACCTGTTTACGCAGTGGCAGCAGACAATAAGGTGGCATTTACAACAGCTCCTTATATCGTAGACAACGGTGATATCAATGCTCCAAAGCCTGGTCACACTTTAACCGTTGCTTACTCCTTAGGAGAAGCAAACGATGCCAACGACTGTTCCCTCATCAAGTGGTACAGAGTGGTAGGTAACGAAGAAACCTTAGTAAAGGTATCCTCCGCAGTTGTGGATGATACTTACCAGATTACCGCAGAAGATGTGGGCGCAAAGATCCGTGTTGTAGTTATTCCTCTCAACATTAACAACGTGGACGGCGAAGCAGCAAACTACACTGTAGAAGAAGTAGTTCGTGAAGGCTACGACAATCCGGATGCTTCCAAGGCTGAGGCAGTTCTTGGCAACGGCATCAACGTATACTTAGCCGGTGACTCCACTGTAAAGGATTACTCCGGTAAGGGCATGAACCAGTCCAACAATTCCACCGAAGGTTCCTGGGGCGAATACTTCCAGGCATTCTTCAACAGCGATTTAGTAACCGTTGTTAACTATGCAAACGGCGGTAGAAGTACAAGAAACTTCATCAACGAAGGTTCTCTTGCAAAGATTGCAGAAACCATCAAAGCAGGTGACTACCTGTTCATCCAGTTCGGTCACAACGACTGTTCCAACGGTTCCGGTTACTTAGAAGACAGATATGTTCCTCTTGGCGAGCCGGATGCAAACGGCGTATACCCTGTAACTGCAGGCGTGGAAGTAGAAACTCCATCCTCCTTACAGTCCAAGTACGGTGATACCTTCTATTCCTATGACTGTGGCGGTACCTTCAAGTGGTACTTATTACAGTACATCAACGTAGCAAGAGATGCAGGCGCTATTCCAGTTCTTGTTACCCCTGTTTCCAGACTGTCCTTTGACAGCGATGGTTTCATCCAGGATAAGCATGACTCCACCGATGGCACAACCGGTACTCAGGTAACAACCGGTAATGCTTATGTGAAGGCAATGCAGCAGTTAGCAGCAGAAGAAGGTGTTCTTCTTATTGATGCTACCGCACTTACCAAGAATATGTACGAAGCAGCTTACAAGGCAGATGCAAATGCCAACGGCAATTCTTCTCCACTTGCTAAGCAGGCTCTTTGCACCGGTGATAACACCCACAGCAGTAAGCTTGGTGGTTTTGTAAGTGCGGCTTACATTGCACAGGCAGTTCAGGCACTTGACTGCAATCTGGCATATGCTGTTTGTGCACCTGTAAAGGTAATCGGTGAAAATCCAAACGGAACCAATGAGTTCTCCGTAAATGGTAGTAGCAAGTTTAACGCATATGCTGCAAATGCAGAAGGTCTGTTTACAGAAGATAATGCATACTGGACAACCGTTGGTCAGACCGTAATTGACGAAATTGCACTGGAGGCAGCAAAGATGAGTGGTGCGTATACCAAGTCCACTATGTGGGTAATCGGTGACTCCACCGTATGTGGCTTTAACGACAGCTATTTCTATCCTCGTTATGGTTACGGCACACAGTTACTGGAATATTTTGATGCAAACAAGTTTGAGGTTCAGAACCTGGCTCTGTCCGGCAGAAGTTCCTTAAGCTTCCTTGCAGAAGCAAATTATAAGACCTTAATTGATGGCATGCAGAGCGGTGACGTCCTCATCATCGGTTTCGGTCACAATGATGAAAAGGCAGAAGCAGCAAGATACACCAATCCAAACGGCGATTACAAGACCGCTGGTAGTTTCGCTAACTGTCTGTATGAAAACTATGTTAAGATTGCAAAGGATAAGGGTGTAACCGTAATTCTTTGTACTCCGATTGTAAGACGTACTGCCGGTGAATGGAGCAATTCCCAGCTTCACATCACTTCCACTACCGGTGAATTCGAAGGCGGTAACTACGTAGAAGCAATCATTAAACTTGGCCGGGACACCAATACAGCAGTGGTAGATATGACTGCTCTTACCAAGGAAGTTTATGATGCTCTTGGTGCAGATGAAACTCTGAACTTACACGCATGGCTGTCTTCCAAGCCTGGCAGCGTGGATAACACCCACACCAATATCTGGGGTGCAAAGTATAACGCATACCTTCTTGCCAAGGCTGTAAAGGCACAGAATATTGCAGGAATTTCCGAGTATGTGAAGAACGTAGATGCAGCTCCTGCAAAGGCAGACCATCTGGTATCCAATCCGGAATATGTAGAGCCGGAATACAGCAGTGACCTGGTACAGAGTGAAATCTGGCCGGATTACGGTATCTTTAAGGGTACAGTGTTCGGTGACGTAGGCGGTACACCAAGCAACAAGAATCAGACTCTGGAAACGGATGCTAGCGGTAACATGCACATCGCGGTTATGAATAACAAGGGCAAGATTTCTTCCGCTACCGACGGTATTGCAATGTACTACTATAAGCTTCCTGCTGATGCAAGCTTTACTTTATCTGCAGATATGACCATCAATGCATATGATAAGAATAATCAGGTAGCATTTGGTCTTATGGTAAGAGATGCAATGTACATCGATACTAACTCCAAGGATTCCAACGGTGACAGTGTCAATGCAGCATTCTTCAAGCTGGCAGACGTAGACAATGGTAACGGTGGTTGGAACTGTTATGCTCGTAAGGATGGCGTTCTTACCAGCGGCGGCGCAATCTCCAGAGTATATGCTCCGGGTGAAACCTTAACCTTAACTCTTTCCGGCACCTCCGATGGTTATTCCACCAAGATTGGTAATGAAGAAACCGTTTCCGGCGGCTTTGACTTCAAGCTTACCAATTTTGATGCAGACTACGTTTACATTGGTATGTTCGCTGCAAGAAACGCAGATGTAACCTTCAGCAATATCAAGCTGGTTGTAAACGGTAAGGAAGTACCAATTAAGTAATACCCTCCAATTTGGATATCATATAAAACTACGCAGTGGCTGGCACCGCTGCGTAGTTTTATTTTTGAGGAATTATTGGAATTTAGGTCTTTATTATGCGAAGAAAAAGTGCTATACTTAAAAGTTGTATGTAAAAATTACCGGAGAGGAACCGCATAAAAAATGAAGAAACATAATAAACATTTGGCAACCGGCCTTGCAATTTTGGCGGCTGCGTTATATGCCATAAATGTACCGTTATCCAAGCTGCTGTTGGAGCATGTGGGAACCACTATGATGGCTGCTTTTCTTTATTTGGGAGCCGGACTTGGACTGTTGGGAGTTGGTCTTTTGCAAAAAGCTTCCGGCCAAGGGCAGACTCAGGAGAGACTGACAAAGAAGGAGCTTCCTTTTACTGTCGGAATGGTGGTATTGGACATTCTGGCACCGATTTTTCTGATGCTTGGTATTGCCAGGACAAATTCTGCCAACGCATCACTGCTGAACAATTTTGAAATTGTAGCAACTTCTCTGATTGCGCTTTTTATTTTTAAAGAAAAAATATCAAAACTGCTTTGGATGGCCATTGCTCTGGTAGTGGCGGCCAGCGTCATATTAAGCTTTGAAGGTAACGGAGCCTTTGTGTTTAATGAGGGTTCTTTGTTTGTTTTGGCTGCCAGTGTATGCTGGGGCCTGGAGAATAACTGTACCAATAAAATCAGCCATAAAAGTGCAGTGGAGATTGTGGTGATTAAAGGCTGTTTCTCGGGATTGGGAAGCCTGATTGTAGCATTTGTTGTGGGAGAGACTCTGCCGGCAGTAAAATGGATGGCATTAGTATTGCTGCTTGGTTTTGTAGCTTATGGACTTAGTATTAACTTTTACATACGGGCGCAGAGCAGTCTGGGTGCCGCAAAGACAAGTGCTTTTTATTCCATTGCACCGTTCCTTGGCGTGGCATTCAGTATGTTACTTTTAGGTGAGCGTCCGGGAGTGCAGTTTTATGTGGGATTATTGATTATGGCAGTCAGTACGGTGCTGATGATAAAGGATACTTTACGAGAAGAAGTATAGAGGAAGAAAATCGACGAGAGAGGCGTTAGTTATGAAAGCAAAAGAACAGGTCGGAACCCTATTTTCCGGAAAAGATTTAAAGAAGCTGATTATACCACTGATTATAGAGCAGACCCTTGCCATGACGGTTGGTATGGCAGATACCATGATGATTGCCACCAGAGGCGAGGCGGCCATGTCTGGTGTCTCCATTGTAGACTCCATTGCAGTGCTGATGATTGGTTTGTTCAGTGCGCTGGCAACCGGCGGTGCGGTGGTGGCGTCCCAGTTTATCGGACATAAGGACGTAAAAAAAGCCTGTCGTGCGGCAAACCAGTTAGTGGTAGCCATGGGAAGTATGGCGCTGTTTATTATGGCGATTGCCTTGATTTTTAATAAGCAGATTCTTCAGTTAATCTACGGAACGGTAGAAGCAGATGTTATGGGTTATGCCCGCACCTATTTTTATATTTCAGCCGTGTCCTTTCCATTTTTGGCTTTGTATAATGCCGGTGCGGCTTTGTTCCGTGCTATGGGAAATTCCAAGATTTCCATGAAGGTTTCCCTGGTAATGAACGGTATCAATGTGGCGGGAAATGCGTTCTTCCTTTTTGTAATGAACATGAGCGTAGAAGGTGTTGCTCTGGCTACGCTGCTCTCCCGTATTGTGGCGGCCATTGTTATTATGCTCTTAATCCGCAAGCCAACCAACTTAATCCACATTGACCCTCATTTCCGCTTAGGTTTTGACTGGAAGATTATTAAACGCATTCTTGCCATCGGTGTGCCAAACGGTTTGGAAAACAGCGTGTTCCAGATTGGTAAGCTGATGGTGCAGGGAATCACCGCCAGCTTTGGTACTACAGCCATTGCGGCTAACGCTATGGCAAATACCATTGCCAGCGTGGCCATTATTCCGGGCAGTGCCCTTGGTATGGCCATGATTACGATTGTGGGCCAGTGCGTAGGTGCGGATGACGAACGGCAGATGCGCTATTACACAAAGAAATTGCTGCTCATTGCCTATGCAGCGTTATTTGCACTTAATGTGGTTGTAATGCTTGGCTTGGACGGTTTGATTTGGATTTACAATCTGGAGCCTGCCACCGGTGAAATTGCAAGACAGCTGATTACACTGCATACCATTTGCACCATTTTGGTTTGGCCGTTGTCCTTTGTACTGCCAAATGCCCTGCGTGCAGCCAACGATGTAAAGTTCACCATGGTTGCTTCTATGGTTTCCATGTGGACCTTCCGTATCCTGTTCAGCTATATTCTTGCCAAGGGATGTAATCTTGGCGTTGTGGGTGTCTGGATGGCCATGTTTATTGACTGGGGATTCAGAAGCCTGTGCTTCGGAGTAAGATTCCTTCGGGGAGGCTACCGTAAGTTCAGCTTTGCATTGGAACGGGTGCATTGATAAAAATAAAATATGTTTCCTTTATCGGCAAAATAAATCTGTATTTATTTTGCCGATTGTATTATACTGGAAACAGTAAAATTAGGCTTAGAGGAGTAGTGTTATGATATATATAATCGGTGGTCCGTCCCACACAGGAAAAACAAATCTGGCGCAGAAACTGATGGTTAAGTATCGGATGCCTTATATTTCCATGGACCATGTGAAAATGGGCATAGTACGGGCCGGCTTAGTACCAAATTATGTGGAGCAGGATGACAAAATGCAGGAGGTTCTTTGGCCGGTCATCCGGGAAATGATAAAAACTGCTATTGAAAATGAGCAGAACATGATTATAGAAGGCTGCTACATTCCGTATAACTGGAAGGATGATTTCGACGGGGAGTACCTGGAGGATATCCGATGCAAATATCTGATTATGTCACAGGAGTATATTGAGAATCATTTTGATGACATCAGGAAATATGCCTGTGTAATCGAAGACCGGGGCGAGGATGAAGACTGTACAAAAGAATGGATTTTGCAGATAAACCAGGAGTGCCTGGATGGATGTATGGCATTTGGGTGTGAGTATAAATTGGTTACAGAGAAGTACGATGCGGATGAGAACTTATTTGAAGGGTAGGTGCAGTATGTTTTACGGTGCAAAAAACGGTAGTATTAAAATCGATAATACAGAAATGGATTACATAGTATTTGGAAACGGAACCAAGCCTCTGATTATGATTCCCGGGCTTGGTGAGGGTTTGAAAACGGTAAAAGGTACTGCGATTCCATTTGCCATGATGTACCGCGCAGTAGCAAAGGAGTACAAGGTGTATTGCTTCAGTCGCAGAAATATTCTGCCTGCCGGCTTTACCACCAAGGATATGGCGGAGGATATTTATTTTGCTATGCAGCAGCTTGGTATTGAAAAGGCCATGGTACTTGGCGTGTCCCTTGGTGGCATGATTGTGGAACAGCTTGCCATAAATCATCCGGAGGTGGTGGAAAAACTGATTCTTACCGTAACCATTGCCCGCCAGAATGACACGGTGCAACAGATGATTGGTAAGTGGATGGACTACGCAAAAGAGGGAAAGTACAAGGAAATTATGATTGATACGGCAGAGAATTCTTATACGGAAGCTTATCTCAAGAAAAGCCGTTGGATGTATGGCCTGCTAGGCAACGTGGGCAAGCCAAAGAGTTTTGAACGCTTCCTGATTATGGCGGAAGCTGGAATGAAGCATGATGTGTATAAGGAGTTAGAAAAGATTACCTGCCCGACTTTGGTGCTTGGCGGCAGACAGGACAAGATTGTATCGGGAGCCGCATCCGATGAGCTGGCTGCACGGATTCCAAACTGTGAGCTGTACATATATGAAGATTACGGACACGGGCTTTATGAAGAGGCAAAGGATTTTGTGCCGAGAGTACTTGAATTTTTTGGGAGTAAAAAATGAATATACAAAGCATCAGAGAAAGTGAGCGTAATTCCCATATTGAATTATATTCTAACGAAGAACTTTACAAAGAAGGTAGCTGGTTGAACAAACCAATTAAAACGGTAACCGATTTATTTCCCTTGTTTGCAGATTATAAAGAAATTTGTGCCTTAGATTTAGGCAGTGGCGTAGGAAGAAACAGCATTGCCATTGCAAAGCAATTTCAAAATATTTCTTGTCGGGTAGATTGTGTGGACATTCTGGAACTTGCCATAGAAAAGCTTATGGAGAATGCCAAGCGCTTTGGCGTGGAAGAATCCATTCACGGAGCGGTTTGTCCTATCGAAGAATTTGAAATTATCCCGAATACATACGATATGATTTTAGCAGTTTCTGCCTTGGAGCACACTGATTCTAAGGAATCCTTTGTGGAAAAATTGGAAGAAATGCGGGATGGTATCAAGCCGCAGGGTGTCGTATGTCTGGTAGTGAATTCCGAAGTACAGGAGAAAAATAAAGAAACGGGAGAAAAACTGTTTCCACAGTTTGAAGTGAATCTCCCAACGCAGAATTTGCAGGATATGTTACAGAAAACGTTTGTGGACTGGGAGGTTTTGAAATCTACAGTTCGGGAGCAGCAGTACGACATTCCGCGAGACGGCTGTATCAGCGAGCTTAGTACCAAGGTTGTAACTTACGTGACAAGGAAAAGAGGGTGAAATTATGGTAAATTCCTTTGAAGAATTTTGTAGTGAAATACATAAGTTTGGTTTTTCCATGGGAGGAGGCAATGCCAAGGGCATATATGCCGTAATTCCATACGATTGGAAAAGTACGCCGCCCGGATGCAACATTGTGTGGCATACCGGTGACCCGGAAACGGACCCATGGGAGTGGCGTATGCGGGTGCTGGAAGAAAACAAAGATATCGCTTACGCCAAGGTGTTCTTTGGTATCAGCGGTTTTATCTCCAAGGGCTGGTATCCTTATTTTCTGGCGGTGCGCCGCCAGGGCATGACTCTTAACGATTGGTATGAAATCGGTAAAATCAGTTACTTTGAAAAGCAGATTTATGATGTGATTGCGGCTAACAAAAGAATTGCCTTTCATGACATCAAGAATGAGTGCGGCATCACCAAGGAAACCAACAGCCAGTTTGAACGTGCACTGGTGAACCTGCAGAAAAATTTGTTTATTACCATGTGCGGGCGCATGCCAAAGCTTAATAAATACGGCGAGCCTTACGGCTGGAACAGCACCGTGTTTTGTACCGTGGAGGATTTCTGGGGTGAGGATTTGACGGCAGATATGGACGTGGAGGAAACCTATGAAATAATTCATGACCGGATTTTGGAACTGAACCCGGAAGCGCAGGAAAAGAATATTAAGAAGTTTATTTTAGGATAGAAAGAAGTAAGTAGTATGAAGGATATTCGTGATATGCGGCGCAGCGATTGGCACCGCATTTTAGAACGTGAATATACAGTAAGTCCATGTGAGTTTCAAGACATGGAGGGCGTAGTTTCGTTGCTGCAGATTCAGAAGGTAACAGAACCGCTTTTTGTGCCCGGTGAGAACGGAGAAAAAGTATTGATTGCAGATGCGGGTTATTCCTGACTGCAGGTTGCTTTTATGGAGCAGTACTTTTGGGCGACGGTAATGTTTGATGACACGGGTAGGTTTATGCAGGGGTACTTTGATATCACCGGCGGAAACTCTTTTGAAGATATGGAAAATCCTACGTTCAGTGATATGTATCTGGATTTGGTACTGCTTGATAGCGGTCGGATTTTGGTACTGGACCGGGACGAGCTTGACGATGCGTTGGAGCAAAATGAGATTACGGAGGAACAGTATCGACAGACGGTAAAAGAGGGAGAGAAGTTATACCGGTTTTTGCAGGAGAAGGGTAATGAGTTTTTGCAATTCTGCAATGAATGGCGAGAAAAACTGTTGGAGGAAGAATAATGAACCTTTGGAAACATTTCAAAACAATAACAAAACACAAAATTCTTGTTATGCAGGGTTGCTTTAAAGTAGGCTTATATTGGCGAGGCATCGCTCACGATATGTCCAAATATTCTCCGACGGAATTTTTCAACGGTGTCCGTTATTTTCAGGGATACCGCAGCCCGATTTCCGCGGAACGTGAGGACAAGGGTTATTCTGAGGCGTGGATGCATCATAAGGGACGCAATAAACATCATTACGAGTACTGGACCGATATGAATCTGGAAACCAGACAGTACGAATCCCGTCCGATGCCGCGAAAATATCTGGTGGAAATGGTAATGGACCGCCGGGCTGCCAGCATGAACTATCAAGGGAAAAAATATAACGATGGATTTCCGCTGGAGTATCAGCTTACCAGTAAGGACCGGCCGCTCATGAACGAGCAGACGGTAAGAGAGCTGGAATATATCTTAACCATGCTCCGGGATAAAGGTGAAACGGAAACTTTCCGGTACTTGAAGCAGGAAGTGCTGAAAGGGAAGCCGTTTCCTTGGGAAGAGTAAAATCTTTCAGATGCGAAAAGATGATACGAAAAGATAGTGCGAAAAGAATTGTTTGACAATTTAAATAAAAATATTAAAAAGTTCTTGCAATGACAAATCAGAAGTGGTAGAATAAGCCAATTATATTTTTTTCGGAGAGAAGTAAGGAGAATTACATATGTGGATTGAGGGTAATTACAGAAGAAACTTATTAGACATGCACATCGATGACCGGAATCCGGAGTTCCTGTCCAAGGTCAATGTGGATGAATATGTAGAAGCATTAAAGGCCGCAGGCGTACAGGCGGCTATGGTAAAGGGCAGACCGCACACCGGATTGGCGAACTATCCTACTAAGATAGGCCGTATGCACAAGGGATTAAAGGGCTATGATTACTTCGGCGAAATGGTGAAGAAGTGTCATGAAAACGGTATTGCTGTCATAGCGTATTTTTCGCAGATTTTTGATAACTGGGCGTATGAGGAGCATCCGTCCTGGCGTCTGGTGACTGCCGAGGGCAAAAACATGCGGGAATACCGTGGCGGCGACAACTTTAAATCCGGACGGTACGGAATCGTCTGTCCGAATAATCCGGAATATCGCGCCTATGTGGAAGCGTGCCTCACAGAAATGAATACGCTGTATGATTTTGAAGGCATGTTCCTTGATATGACCTTTTTCCCGGAGGTTTGTTACTGTAACAGCTGCCGGGAACGCTATAAAAAGGAGACCGGAAAGGAGCTTCCTCGCCGTGTGAATTGGAAGGATAAAGAGTGGCTTCAGTTTGTGGCTATCCGCGAGGAATGGATGGCGGATTATGCCCGTTTTGCTACCGGTGTTGTTAAGAAAATCAAGCCGCATGTTACCATCGAGCATCAGTTTTCCAGAATCACCGGTCCTTGGATTGACGGCAGTTCCGAGATGCTTACGGAAGCTATCGATTACTGTGGCGGCGATTATTACGGCGGCCTTTTACAGCAGACCTTTATCAATAAGTATTATAAGAATGTTTCACCGTTTTTACCGTTTGTTTATCATACTTCCCGGTGCGATCCGGAGTTAGTGTACCACACTACTACAAAGACCGAGGAAGAGCTGTTGCTGCACGTAATTACAGCTTTGTTACATAATGGAGCCTTCCTTCTGGTGGACGCCATCAACCCGGACGGCACCATTGTGCCGGAGGTGTACCACGGCATTATGAAGCAGGTGTTTGACAAGACCCGCCGGTATGAACAGTATGTGAGTGGCAACCTGTATCACAACGTAGCTATTTGGTTTGCCACCCACGCAAAGTACGACCCTAAGGAGCCGGAATGTGGTGTAATGGACAAGATTTTCTGGCCGGACTATTATATGGGTGCGCCGGTGGCAGCAGCTTCCGTGCTTCGGGAAAACAACGTGGCGTTTGATGTTATCGGCACCAAGAATATCAAAGAAGAAAAAGCTCCTGTGATGATTTTGTCCCATGTGGCAAACATCCGTGATGATGAAATGGATGAAATAGAGGAGTATATCAAGCGGGGCGGCAGTCTGTATATCAGCGGTCCGATTGGTAACAAGCGTCTGGCAGATATGTTGGGCCTTTGTGTGCTTGGCATGACAGAGCACAATTTTACTTATATGAGTCCGACGGACGCCGGAAAGGAGATTTTTGAGGGCTTTTCCGCCTTGTCTCCACTGACCATTCCGATGCCACAGGTAATGGTGGGTATCACTGACCAGGATGACATTACGGTGTTGGCAACCAGAACGGTGCCGTACACCTTGACAAATACCTCTGATTTTGCAGCAATTCACTCCAACCCACCGGGAATCTACACCGATTCTCCGGCCCTCATTTTAAAGGATGTGGGACTGGGCAAGGTGATTTGGTCTGCGGCACCAATCGAGATGTCTAAACCATACATGAGCCGTCAGGTATTTCTGCGCATTATCCAGAGTCTCATGGGCGAGCCGGTGGTGAAGTCTAACGCACCAAAGTTTGTGGAAGTGCTGTTCTGGGAAAAGGACGGCAAGGAGTATTTAGCAGCCATCAACGAGCAGGAGGAATCTCCAATTGCGCCGATGTACGACATCACTATTGATGTAAAGCGTACCGGGAAAAAGGCAGTGCTTCTGCCGAATGGTGAAGAGTTAAAAACAGAGATGGTAGATGAGGAAACTATGAGAATTTTCTTGCCAAAGCTTAATGTTTTCCATGTGATTGGATTGGAGTAGTTAAAAGTGAAGTTAGAACTTTATAAAGATTTATTAGATAAGTTTGTGGCCGGGAGCAGGGAAGTTCTCGGTCAAAATTTAACCGGTATTTACCTGCACGGTTCGGCGGTAATGGGATGTTTTCAGCCGGAAAAAAGCGATTTGGATTTACTTCTTGTAGTCAAAGAAGAAATTTCTGATGACGCAAAGCGACAGTTTATGAATATGGTGGTGGAGCTGAATAAACAGGCTCCTGCAAAGGGGCTGGAACTCAGTATTGTAAAGGAAAATGTCTGCAAGCCGTTTGTATATCCGACTCCTTTTGAACTTCATTTTTCCGTGGCACATCTTGGCTGGTATCAGAGCAATCCGCAGGACTATGTGGAAAAAATGAAGGGCACTGATAAGGATTTGGCGGCCCATTTTACCATTACCTACCATAGGGGACGAGTGTTGTACGGAAAAGCAATTTCTGAAGTGTTTGCACCGGTTCCAAAGGAAGCTTATTTGGACAGCATTTGGTGTGATATTGAGAATGCGGTGGAAGAGATTGCTGAGAATCCGATGTACCTGACCTTAAATCTTTGCCGTGTACTGGCGTATGTAAAAGAAGAACTGATTACCTCTAAGCAGGAAGGCGGCGAATGGGGGTTAAAGCATGTTGATAGACCGGAGTTTGTTGATTTGATTAAGGCGGCTTTGCAGGAGTATCAGAGTAATAAAGCGATGATATTGGACGAGGCAGTAGCAAAGGAATTTGCCAAATATATGCTTAGGGAGATTCAGGGAAATGAATAATATCAGACAGGCAACATTGGCAGACATTGCCCGTGTTGCAGAAATTGAAATATTTAATTACCGGTTAAACTTTTATCCAATCTTTCTTTGTGATGAGTTTTATTTCGGAGACAAACAGGTTCCCCAAGAAATGAAGCGTTACGAAACAGAAGAAGGTTTGCTGGAAAACACCTATGTGTATGATGATGGTGTGGTAAAAGGCTTTATCCAGTTGGACGGAAGCAAAGTTGCAAAGCTTTTTGTGGAGCCGGTGCTACAAGGACAAGGAATTGGTGCAAAACTGCTGGAATTTGCTGTTACGGAAAAACAAGTTACCGATTTATGGGCGCTGGAAAAGAATGTGAAAGCAATCCGGTTTTATGAGCGGCATGGGTTTCTTGTGACGGAAGAAAAGGAATTGGAAGAGGGTACCACGGAGTATCTGGTGAAATTGGAACGGAGGTAAGTATGAGCAACGAAAAAGTTTACAATATGAGCTTTTCGAAGGTGTATCCTCTACTTGTTGCCAAGGCAGAAAAGAAGGGAAGAACCAAAGCGGAAGTAGATGAGGTCACACGTTGGCTTACAGGATATAGTCAGCAGGAACTGGATGAGTGTATGGAAACCGGTATATCCTATGGGGATTTCTTCCGAAACGCTCCTGCTCCAAATGAGAATCGAAAACTGATTACCGGAAAGGTTTGTGGCATCAGTGTGGAAACAATAGAAGAATCTTTGATGCAGGAAATCCGCTATCTGGACAAACTTGTGGATGAACTGGCCAAGGGCAAACCGATGGAGAAAATATTGAGAAAGTAGGGCGTATTATGGAACATAACAACACAAACTGGTGTCAGTCCGTCACCGGTGTAGTAATTAAGGACAATAAGGTTTTACTGGCAAGACACACTTATGGCTCCGGCAAGGGGTTATATATCGTGCCGGGTGGCTATGTGGAATTTGGCGAGATGCCACAGGACGCAGTAAAACGTGAGATTTTTGAAGAAACCAAAATTGTGGCAGAGCCAAAGAATATCATCGGTATCCGTTTTAATGACAAAGACTGGTACGTGGCATTTTCGGCAGAATATGTGTCCGGAGAGGCATCCTCCGACGGTGACGAGAACGACGCTGTGGTGTGGATGGATATTGAGGAAGCACTTAACCGGGAGGACGTGCCGGGACTCACCAAGACGCTGATTCAGTGTGCGTTAAAGGAAGAGGAAGGTTTTGGACAACTGCCTTATGTAAGCAGAAACCGTCCGGGATTTTTGTACGGAGTGGATATTTCGGAATAACAAATTAAATTCAAAATCAGAAGGAGAAGGAACATGAAGGTATTATTAGTAAACGGCAGCCCAAAGGCAAAAGGAAATACAGCTTTAGCGTTAGAAGAAATGGCAAAGATTTTTGCGGAGGAAGGCATTGAAACCGAGACTCTGCATGTTGGGAATAAGGATATCCGCGGTTGTGTCGCTTGCGGAACCTGTTATCAGAAGGGCAAGTGCGTGTTTGACGACATGGTAAACGAAGCAGCGGAAAAATTTGCGGAATGTGATGGTCTTGTGGTAGGAAGTCCTGTGTATTACGCTTCCGCCAATGCAACCCTGATTGCCTTTTTAGACCGCTTATTTTACAGTACTCATTTTGATAAGACCATGAAGGTGGGGGCATCTGTTACGGTGGCGCGTCGTGGCGGCTGTTCTGCTACCTTTGACGAACTCAACAAGTATTTTACCATCAGCGGCATGCCGGTAGCTTCCAGCCAGTATTGGAACAGCGTTCATGGAGGAGCACCAGGTGAGGCAGAACTGGATGCAGAGGGCATGCAGACCATGCGTACATTAGCAAGAAATATGAGTTTCTTAATGAAGAGTATCGCACTTGGTAAGGAACAGTTTGGTCTGCCAAAGAAAGAGCAGCACGCTTGGACGAATTTTATCAGATAACAGCAAGGTGAACCGATATGAAATACAGTGAATTACAACACCCGTGGAACAGAATATTCGAATTATCCTGGCAGTCGGTTTGTAAAGGCAGTAAGGCCATTGCGGCAGTGATTTTGTCAGAGAATGGCGAAATCATTTCTGAAGGAAGAAATCAAATTAGTGAGTTTAATATACCGAATCCGCGATTACTTCACGCCGAGGTGGAGGCATTGCGAAATCTGGATATTAAGAAGTATCCAAACCTAAAGGAATATACCTTATATGCCGGTTTAGAACCGTGCCCGATGTGCGTGGGCACTCTTGCTATGAGTGGTCTTCGCAAGGTAGTAATTGCAACCAGAGATGATTTTGGAGGTTCCATGAATCTGGCAGAACATAGCCCGTTTATGAAGCGCAAGAATTTCGAAATCACCTTTTTAGATAATGAACTGGGCGATATGCAGCGGGCATTTCAGATTATCAGGGAACTTTTGTATAACGCAGATGATATCAAGCTGGGGCGTATCCTTGCAGACTTCTCGGTATACAACAAGCGTGGTGTGGATGCGGCATGCGAATTGGTAAAAGAAGGATTTTTTGAAGGTAAATATTTAAATGAAATTCCGGTAAGCGAAGTGTTTGATGAGCTGGCAAAACGGATGTAGGAGAGAACGAATGATTACAGATTGTTTTGATATTGAAACAGAACCGATTATCAGCCTGAAAGACTTTTATGGCGAGCAAAAACATATTGTGGATACCTGTCTGATTATTTTCTCAGATGAGATACATAAACACCTGCTGGCAACCTATGATTGTGAGCAGATTTCTGCACTCACCTGTTGTAATGGCGATATACCGATTTATAAGATGAATTACAAAGGGAAGGATATTGCCTTTTATTTAACCGGAATTGGTTCCTCACTGGCTGCCTGTATGTGCTATGAAACAAATTGGCTGGTGGGAGCAACTAAATTTATTATGTTTGGTTCTTGCGGAAGTTTGGACAGAGACAAAACAGAAGGCAAATTTATTCTTCCGACAGAAAGCTACCGGGGCGAAGGCTGCTCCTATTATTTTGCAGAGCCGGCAGACTACATCAAGATAAGAAACAGTGATAAGCTCGCTGCCATATTTGACAAATTGGGTGCGCCGTATGTGCTTGGAAAGGTGTGGACCACAGACTCTATGATTAGGGAAACTAAGGGTCTGGTTGCAAAGCGGAAAGCGGAAGGCTGTATTGCGGTTGAAATGGAAGTGGCAGGAGTACAAGCCGTATGTGATTTCTACGGATTGGAATTATACGATTTCCTGGAAGCTGGAGATGTTTTGGAAGCAAGCGGATATGAAGTAGAAGGACTTCACGGGGCAAATCACAATTTGGGAAAATTGTATATTGCATTGGAGGCAACATTGTATGTGTAAATTAGTAAAAGCAACAGACCTTCCTGCTTCCAAAGTGATGGAGTTCCGACAGGCTTTTTTATCCGCCGGGGAGTGCTCCATCAATGGTAGCAGAGGTTTACATCATTATGAAAAATATGAGGAATGGCTGTGGCTGGTAAAAGAGTGTGAAAAGCCGGATAACAATTTGCTTGGCGTGCAGGCCAGTACCTATTTTGCAGTCAGAGAAAGTGATGAGAAAGTAGTAGGATGCATTGAACTGCGTCACACATTAAATGAGTCTTTGGCGGTTATCGGTGGACATATTGGGTTTAGCGTGATACCGGAAGAGCGCAGGAAAGGTTATGCAACAGAAATGCTGAAGCTGGTGCTTACAATGGCTAAAAAAACAGGCATTGACAAAGTCCTACTGACCTGTGATATCGATAATGTGGCTTCCTGCAAAACTGTAGAGAAGTGCGGCGGAAAGAAGGAGCAGGAAGCCCCGTTTGTATTGGATGGAGAGCAGTATTATAAGTATTGGATTACTCTGTAAAGAGAAATTGAGGAAAACCAATGAGAGATTTTATATTTATTATCGGTCCCAGCGGCGTTGGTAAAACTACCTTGTCAAAGGGACTGTTTGAGCATTACAAAGGTGCTTTTGCAGAAATGAGCATGGTGCCGGAATTTGGCATCCCGGAGGGCGTAGACGAAGGCGTTTTTGAAGAAAATGTCTGCTGGGAATGCTGCGTGGCGCAGCTGAAAAAGTTCCATGAGCTGGGAATTAAAAATGTCATCAGTGGAGATTTTGATGACCTGCGTACCAGAGAGATTCCGGTAGTGTTTAAGGGTTATAATTATATCACTTTAAAACTGGTTTGTAGTGATTATGAGCAAAATTACAATCAAATGAAGCATCGCGGAGACGGGCTGATTGATTTTGAACTGTTAGAGAAGATGACGAAGAAAATCGGAGCTCGTCCGCTCTTGGTAAATGAGTTTAAGATTGATGTAGCAGGGAAGTCGCCGGAGAAAGTGCTGAACGAGGCAATTTTGTTGATAGATTCTGCCCAAAACCAATTAGATTATGAATATGAGATGCCACCGAAGGAACAATTCTATTCCTGGGTGTGGAGCAACGGATTAAGATAAAAAATGGAGAAAAGATATGAAATACCAACTGGCAATTTTTGATTTAGACGGAACCTTGTTGAATACTTTGGAGGATTTGGCGGACAGTACCAATTATATCATGCGTTCCTTTGGGTATCCGGAGCGGACATTAGCAGAGGTTAGATGTTTTGTGGGCAATGGTATCCGGAAGCTCTTGGAACGCAGCGCACCAAAGGGCACATCCTCGGAAGAAATTGACCGGATGTTTGAGCAGTTTAAGGAATATTACGGAGCGCATTGTGCGGATAAAACAAAACCTTACGATGGTGTCATGGAATTACTGGATGCTTTAAAGAAACAAGGCGTGAAGCTTGCTGTGGTATCTAATAAGGCGGACTATGCGGTGAAGGCTCTTTGCGAGCAGTATTTTCCGGGCTATTTTGACGAGGCAGTGGGCGAACGTGTCGGAATCGCTAGAAAACCTGCACCGGATACGGTACATGAGGTGTTAAAGAATTTGCAGATAGAAAAAGCTCAGGCGGTTTACATCGGTGATTCCGAAGTGGATGTGCAGACAGCAAAGAATGCTGAAATGGACTGTATTGCGGCGGACTGGGGTTTCCGAGATAAAGAAGTGTTAGAAGAGGCCGGGGCTGAAACGATTGTTTCAACCCCGGAGGAATTGTTGAAACATATGTAATTTATTTTTGATTTTTATTGGCAAAATCAGATACAACTTTCTTCCAATGTTCGGAAATAAAGCTTTTTTCAATATCCTTGGTATCGATATAATAACCGGATATCATGCACTGCATGGCAGCTTCTGCAACCATAGCTTCGTAGGTGAACGGCTGCTTTAAGTAGTCCTCGATTTCCATGTTCATCTTTTCGTCGATGCCATCGATAGCGCAGCGATACAGCAGATTTTCACGACCAAGCAGGTTGCCCATGTCAATAAGGCAGTTGATTCCTTTTTTAATGTCGTCCATGGTTTTGCGGCCTTTGTATTCCGTTATTTTTTTACCACCGTGAAGCAGATGGTCGATG
>JAZNXI010000143.1:0-2757 GCA_045593825.1 Lachnospiraceae bacterium | reverse complement strand
CGGTAAGGAAATCGATGATAAATATACAGAAACCTTAAAGAAGTTAGTTCTCCGTCCTGATTGCATTAAGGCAATGGCAAAGGAATTAAAAATCGTTTATACACCACTTCACGGCACAGGTAATCTTCCGGTAAGAAGAGTTTTAGCAGAGCTTGGCTTTGAAAACGTTTATGTAGTTAAGGAGCAGGAGTTACCGGACGGCAACTTCCCAACCGTAAGCTATCCAAATCCGGAAGCAGCAGAAGCTTTCGCACTTGGTCTTAAGCTGGCAAGAGAAGTAGACGCAGACTTAGTTCTTGCAAATGACCCTGACGCAGACCGTCTCGGTGTTTATGTAAAGGATACCAAGTCCGGTGAATACATTTCCTTAACCGGTAATATGTCCGGATGTCTCCTTGCAGACTACGAAATCGGTCAGATGAAGGAGCTTCGCGGCTTACCTGAAAACGGTGCTTTAATCGAAACCATCGTTTCCACCGATATGGCAAAGGCAATCGCTAAATACTACGGCATTGCTCTTTACGAGTGCTTAACAGGCTTTAAGTTCATCGGTCAGAAGATGTTAGAGTTCGAAACCCAGGGCACAGGTACTTACCTTTTCGGTTTCGAAGAAAGCTACGGCTGTCTCATCGGTGACCACGCAAGAGATAAGGACGCTATCGTTGCTACCATGGCTCTTTGCGAAGCAGCTGCTTACTACAAGACAAAGAACATGACTTTATGGGATGCTATGATTGAACTGTACGACCGTTACGGTTACTACAAGGACGGTATCGTTTCCGTTACCATGAAGGGTATCGAAGGTCTTGACAAGATTCAGAGCATTATGACTTCTCTTCGTGAGAACCCACCGGCTGAGGTTGGCGGCTACAAGATTACCGCTATCCGCGACTACAAGAAGGATACTATCAAGAATCTGGCAACAGGCGAGGTTACTCCTACCGGATTACCTTCCTCCAACGTTCTTTACTTCGAGATGGAAAACAACACCTGGATTTGTGTTCGTCCATCCGGCACAGAGCCTAAGATCAAGCTGTATTACGGCGTAGTAGGCACTTCCTTAGAAGATGCTGATGCGAAGGCAAAGGATTTGGCAGACAGCGTAAATGCAATGATTAATGCATTCTAAGAGGATATTATGAAATATATTTTACTGGATTTAGACGGCACCATAACCAATCCTGCCGAGGGCATTACCAAATGTTTTGAGTACGCTTTGAATTACTTTGGAATCCAAGTAGAGAGCAGAACGCAGCTGGAGCAGTTTATCGGTCCTCCTCTCAGACAAAGCTTCAAAGAGGGATTTGGCTTCGATGATGCAAAGGCAACAGAGGCAATAGCAAAATACAGGGAACGTTTTACTCCCATCGGCATGTACGAAAATGAAGTATATCCGGGAATGGAGCAGGCACTGCAAAGTTTAAAGGATGCCGGCAAGGTGTTGATTGTTGCCACTTCCAAGCCGGAACATATGGCAAAAAAGATTCTTGCCCATTTTAAACTAGATGGTTACTTTGAAGACATTTGCGGTTCCTGTGACGATTCCAATCGTAATGAAAAGGATGAGGTTATCCGTTATGCACTGGAAAAACATGGCATTACCGGATTGGAAGACGTTCTGATGGTGGGCGACCGTAAGTTTGATGTTATCGGTGCAGAAAAATGCGGCTTAAAATGTATGGGTGTTTTGTATGGCTTTGGCGACCGGGAGGAGTTAGAGTCTGCAGGTGCAGCCTATATTGCTGAAACAGTAGAAGATATGGCACGGATTATCGTGTCGATATAAAGCAGGGGAAGGGTTGCAGTAAAGTGCGTAATGTATTTTACTGTAACCCTCTTGCGCTTAAATAAAAGGGAAAAGGAGAATAAAAAATGAATTCGAACGATGCAAAAACCGTCCTTCGGGTGGTAAAAATTGTAGCAGCGGTTCTGGTTATTCTGATTCTCGGGTTTAATTGCTATTATACCATCGGAGAACAGGAACAGGCAGTAGTTACAACCTTTGGTAAGGCGGACGCAGTCAGCACACCGGGTCTTCACTTTAAGGTTCCGTTTATCCAAAAGGTAACCAAGGTAGATACAACCATTAAGGGCTTGGCTATCGGTTATGATGTGAATACCGGTATGTCGGTGGAGGAAGAATCTTTGATGATTACTTCTGACTACAACTTTGTAAATGTGGATTTCTTCCTGGAATACAAGGTAAATGACCCGATTAAGGCATTATATGCCTCCCAGAATCCGGTGCTGATTTTAAAGAATATGGCCCAGGGCTGTATCCGTTCCGTTATCGGTTCCTATGACGTAGACAGTGTGATTACCACCGGAAAGAGCGAAATCCAGTCCAAAATCAGGGAAGAACTGATGGCACAGTTAGAGGATAAGGATATCGGAATCCAGCTGGTGAACCTGTCCATTCAGGACGCTGAGCCTCCGACAGCAGAAGTTATCGAGGCGTTTAAGGCTGTAGAAACCGCAAAGCAGGGCAAGGAAACTGCCATCAATAATGCAAAGAAGTACCGCAGCGAGCAGCTTCCTCAGGCAGAAGCCCAGGTTGACCAGATTAAGAAGCAGGCGGAAGCCGAAAAAGAAGCCCGTATCAATGAGGCAAACGGTCAGGCAGCACGTTTTAACGCACTGTACGAGGAATACATTAAGTATCCGCTTATTACCAAGCAGAGAATGTTTTTTGAAACCATGCAGGAAATCCTTCCTGATTTAGAAGTTATCATCGACAACGGAGACGGCAGTGTACAG
>JAZNXI010000142.1:0-4241 GCA_045593825.1 Lachnospiraceae bacterium | reverse complement strand
ATGCGTCCTTACCAAGCTTTCTACGGATAAGCTCAGTACCGCCAAGCATGTTGCTCCACTGGTCGTCGCCACCGAACTGCATGTTACAGCCGTACTTCTGGAACAGTGCCAAAAAGTCGTAGCTCTGCATAATCATGTAGTTGAACTCTAAAAAGCTTAAGCCCCTTTCCATTCTCTGCTTGTAGCACTCTGCGGACAGCATACGGTTTACGGAGAAGTGAGGACCAACCTCACGGAGAACTTCGATGTAATTTAAGCCCATGAGCCAGTCTGCGTTATTTACCATCATTGCCTTGCCATCAGAGAAGTCGATGAACTTGCTCATCTGCTGCTTGAAGCATTCGCAGTTGTGGGCGATGGTTTCAGTTGTCATCATCTGACGCATATCGGTTCTGCCGGATGGGTCACCGATCATAGCGGTACCGCCACCGATTAAAGCGATTGGCTTATTACCTGCCATCTGCAGTCTCTTCATTAAGCAAAGTGCCATGAAGTGACCTACATGAAGGCTGTCTGCGGTTGGGTCGAAGCCGATGTAGAATACGGCTTTACCTTCGTTAATCATTTCTTTGATTTCTTTTTCGTTTGTTACCTGAGCAATCAGGCCTCTTGCGACTAATTCTTCATAAACAGTCATTTTCTTTTCCTCCTACTTTCTTTGGATTTTACAGCTCTCTTGCTAAATATAAAAAGCCCCGTCCTAATCATAAGGACGAGGCATAAACTCGTGTTACCACCTTAATTTATAAATGACTCACATCATTTACCTTAGCAAGTACAGCTATTGCGATACTCTGACACGTTAACGGTTGTCTTCCGTCGCAGCCTACTCATTGCTTTTCGGTGCGCAACTCCGGGATGTATTCATGATGGGTTACCTTGCGCCTCTCATCTGCCGGCTGCTTTCTGTAAGGATAGTTCACCACTACTTCTTCCTATCATCGTTTTTGATAGTGCAATTATAACCACTCATTTTTCGTTTGTCAAGGATTTTTCGCTATTGACTTATTAATCAGGGTATTTCATAATAATCTATATTAGTTCAGACTTTGAGAATGGCACAGACCAAACTGTTTACTTATAATCCGGAGACATCTGACATGAACAAAAAACAAGAAGAAAAACTCTATACCTTATCCGAAGCCTGCCAACTTCTCTCCATTTCTACCGCCACGGTCAGAAACTGGATGAAGTCTGGACGCCTTGTTCCTGTTTCCAATGATTCCAAAACAAAACCGCTGTTTGAAGAAAACTATTTGCTTTCTGTAAAGGAAGCCCTTGCAAACGGAAGTATCGACCGCTTAAAAAGCAGAAGAAATAAGACTTATATCAGTGGAAATGCACCTGCTTCCGACGACTTTTTCCTTTGCTGTAAGCTCCGCCACTGTGCGGAACAATTGATTTTTTCTGCGGGTTATGATGACCTCTCACTTTATAAAACCTTTTTGAATGACCTGGTTGATTCAAACCGGTTTCTTGCATGGAAAACCGACACCTCCGACTGTTGTACAAATAAATACACCTATGAACCGACCGAAGACACTTTGGGCCTTCTTTATCAGTCTCTTCGTACCATGGGTGCACGGAAAGCTTCCGGTTCCTATTATACATCTGCTACCCTTGCCAAGCGTCTGGTAGAAAATCATTTACCCGCTCCTAATTCGACTCAAACTGTTTTTGACCCAAGCTGTGGCACCGGAATATTTTTATTGCAGTTGCCAAACCATTTTCCGCTTGCAAATATTTACGGCAATGACATCAACCCCATCAGTGTGTCCTTGACCAGAATCAACCTGGCCCTGAAATATCATATTTCAACACCGGAAGAACTGGCAATATTGCAAAATAATATTACCTTTTCCGATTTTTTAGCAGACCATACCAACTCCTACGACATTATCGTTGGCAACCCGCCGTGGGGTGCCAAGCTTTCTGCAGAGGAAAAGAAAAACTACCGGAACCACTTTTGCTGTGCCGCCGGAAACTCTATAGAAATTTATGATTTATTTATTGAACAAAGTATAAAACACTTAACTCCAACAGGAATTCTGGCCTTTGTTTTACCGGAAGCAATTCTGACCGTAAAGTCTCACACTCCGGTGCGGGAATTTCTGTTGCAAAACACCAGCGTACACTCCGTGGAATATCTTGGTGAAGCTTTTGAACAGGTACACTGCCCAAGCATTATTTTTGCCGTAGAAAAGGATACTTCCCGTCCGTTTTACAAGGGACACAACCTGTCTGCCGACTGCTTCTCCTTGTCCCTTACGGATGAGGAATATAACCTTTTACAAAAAATCATGTCATGTCCAGACAAGACTACTCTTGTAGAACAGTCTGATTTTGCCCTTGGCATCGTTACCGGCAACAATGCCGCATTGTTACATAGCGCTCCTGCAGAAGGGCTGGAACCTGTTATCAAAGGCAGCGATATTAGCAAATACCATATCAACTCCAATTCCGGTTATGTGGCATTTCACCCGGAAAGCTTTCAGCAAACTGCACCGGAACATCTTTACCGTGCCCCGGAAAAGCTGTTTTACCGTTTCATCAACAAAAAGCTGATATTTGCCTACGATAACACCGGACTACTGTCCTTAAACAGCTGCAATATTCTTATACCAAACATTCCGGGACTCTCCGTAAAATATGTCCTGGCTGTTTTAAACTCCTCCGTGGCACAGTTTTTCTTTGAAAAGAAGTTCCGCTCTGTCAAGGTACTCCGCTCCCACTTAGAGCAGATACCGATTCCGATGGCGGATGAGGAAACACAAAGGGAAGTTGTGGAGTTGGTGGATAAACTTATGATTTTAGAAGAAACTTCTCCGGAATATAACGAAACCTACAATCTCTTAGACCGTAAGATAGCGGAACTGTTTCATCTTACCGCAGAAGAATACAAAATAATAAGTGCCTGACACAACGCCAGGCACTTATTTTATTCTTCTAATTTACTTTCTGCGTAATTGATTAGTTCCCGTTCCCCTTCAATCTCATGCGGATACGGATAGGTTTTTGCCGTCTTTTCAAACATTGTCATTGCAAGAGCAGCTTTCTTTTCGTCCTTCTCCACATACTTGGTATACAGATACTGCGTCCGGTGTGTACTTGGTGACTTCTTCATTGCTTTCATGATCTTCTTGAGTTCATCATCATACAATTCTTCCAGCTTTTCCGGACGGTTTTCGCCCACCAGTTCGCAGTAAATCCGGTCCATATTCAGCATATGCTTATGGATTCCTATCATGCCGCTCTTTTCCTTTACCAGCCTCTCCATAAGCTCTGCTGCTTCTGCATAATTTCCCTCATCCACCAGACGATTGCATGCAAACACAGCAATGGTGGCAATCAGGCTGTTTTGCATACCCTCTTTATCCGGCAGGGCAAACCATTCCTCCGGAAGATCACGCAAACGCTTTCCAAGGGCAATCTGCTCATTAATTTTCATCTGCAACCAGAATGCTTTTAATGCCTCCGGATTTTTGCCAAGAGACATAGCATTGTGACCGTCATTCGGCATGCCCTGCATCTTCATTGGTATGCCATTGGTCAAGGCAAAAAACAAACCGATTGCTGCCCACATCACTATCATGAAATGCCAGTAAGTTGGCTGCCAGAATATAAGTACCAATACCAGAGGAATCACAGATACCACCAGGTTAGCAATACATCCGCCAAAATTGTAAAGGACATACGGAATCTTTCCATCCACCAAATCCGGCGGTGCCATTAAACACTGACCTCCGGTACCGGAAAGAGAATATCTCTTTAATCGGATTTTTCCCTCCAGCTTTACCCATATAAAACTGCCGATGCGGAAGGAAGAATATTCATAACCGGTCAGCAGACCAAACAGCAAATGTCCGGCTTCATGCAGTACAATCTGCAGAAAATTAAACAACAGCAGGAAAATATAAACACCTGCCAACCCGGCAAAAAACTTTTCCGGCGGAAGTTCGTCAATAATCGGATCTAATATGGAACCAAAAAACCATCCGAAACCAAAGCTGCAACCAAGGAACAAGGCAATCATTCCTATGGATTTCCAAGGAGACTTCTTTTTCTTCTTTTCTTTACTCATTTTGCATACACTCCTATTTGTTATTCTCTGAACAAAACGGCAGGATGGATTACACACCCTGCCGCCAAAATAAATAAAACTAGTTAATTACAATAAAATCAAATTCACTCATATCAACTTTATTATCTGCATAGATATTTACATTTAAATTGTGCAAATA
>JAZNXI010000141.1:0-27215 GCA_045593825.1 Lachnospiraceae bacterium | reverse complement strand
TTCAAACGCAAACAAACAATGCAGGAGTTCCGGACTCAATGAAGGAATTATTGAAATCAGTCTTTTATTACGGAAAGTCCGCTAAAGCATATGGAGGCTGATGTAAATAATTTCGAATAAAAAGCAACAAGGAGTACCACCCATGACCACCTTTACCATCGCCCTCGCAGGTTTCTGCGTGGAAATCAACTCAATATATGAAACCACCCGTACCTTCTGCCGTAATTATCTGTGCGAAGGTGTCCCAAAGTTTTCCGTAACCATTTCCCCTAAAGATATCACCATAGAGAGGGAAAAGAGCGAGCGGGAGGATAAATTTGAAAACATTCCGGTGCGGCAGTTTCCCGATGAATATCTGGAAACCTTGGCGGTATACCGGAAAATATGTACCCGCCTTTTAGAAAAAGGAATTCTATTATTCCATGGTTCTGCCGTCGAAGTGGACGGAGTGGCGTATTTATTCACCGCCAAAAGCGGCACGGGAAAGTCCACCCACACGGCGTTGTGGCGGCAGGTGTTTAAAGACCGGGCGGTCATGATTAACGACGATAAACCGCTGTTAAAGCTGACTTCCGACGGGGTGCGGGTGTGCGGCACCCCTTGGAACGGCAAGCACGGTCTTGGCTGCAACAAGATGGTTCCGTTAAAGGCTATTTGTATTTTAGAGCGGGCAGAGAATAACACTATCGTTCCGGTGGATGCGGTGGAGGCGCTGCCGATGCTGTTGCAGCAGTCCTTCCGCACCGGTACACCAAACGGAACCGTATTGTTATTCGACATTTTGGACAAACTGACAAAAAGGGTACAGCTGTACCGTCTGGGTTGCAACATGGACCCGCAGGCGGCAATCGTTGCCTATGAAGGCATGAAAGGATAAATTATGAAATTAAAAGAAGGCTTTGTATTACGAACCATCTCCGGTCAGACCGTAGTGCTTCCTACCGGCGGAGATTTGGATTTAGGTATGATGATAAAGTTAAACGATACCGGACGCTTTATTTGGGAGCGCCTGGAAAAAGGCGTAGAACTGGATGAACTGGTGGAGGATATGCTAAAGGAATATGATGTATCCAAGGAAAAAGCTACCGAGTACGTGGAACAGTTTGTACAGAAGGTGAAAGAAAATGGCTTCCTCGCCTAAAATGGAACATTGCGCCTTGGAGGAGTTAATGCCGTTGGTGGAAGAATCCTTTTCCATGAACAGAAAGGTGCATTTCCATCCCAACGGTATTAGTATGAAGCCGATGCTGGTTTCCGGCAGGGACAGTGTGCTTCTTTCTCCGATAAGGGACGAGATTCGCAAATACGATGTGGTGCTATACCGGTACGATAACGGAAAATACGTAATGCATCGTGTGGTTAAGAAACAGGGAGATTGTTTCATCTGTTTAGGCGATAATACGGAGCGGTTTGAGCGTGTGGAAGCACGGCAAATGCTTGCGGTGGTAACGGAATTTACCAGAAAGGGCAAAACCATATCTGTCACCTCCCCCCTCTACCGCCTCTATTGCCGTCTCTGGCGGCCTACCCGCCCGCTGCGCATCCTGTATAAGCGGGCAAAGCGCCTGTTGCGGAGGTGTTTCAAATGAAGGTAACATCCCCGGTTGTCTGGGTGTTTCAAAAAATTAAGAAAAAGATACCTGCATTAGTGTTACTGATGGCATCCAATGTGGCAGGTGCGCTGTTGGGTGTCTTTTTTGCGTTGGGTTCCAAGCAGGTCATCGACAGTGCCGTGGCGGGCAGCAAGGAGCTGTTTTTGCGGGCGTGTCTGGTGCAGCTTGCCCTGATTGTGGGCCTGATTGGCACCTATGCCCTGCAGCGTCATCTGCGGGAGTGGCTGGCGGCGGAGCTGGACCGCAGCTTTAAGAAAGACCTGCTGAAGATTTTGCTGCGGGGCGACTATATGGAGGTAACGGCGTTTCACAGCGGAGAGCTGATAAACCGGTTAAACAACGATGTCCGGATTTTAAACGACGGGGTGCTGTCTGCTTTTCCGAACTTTGCGGCACTGCTTACCCGTCTGGTGGCGGCCCTTATCGTGCTGATTGGCCTGGAGCCGTTATTTGGCGCGGGAATTATTGTGCTGGGCATCTTGATGCTGGCGGGAACCGCCCTGCTTCGCCGAAAAATGAAGCAGTTACATAAGCGGGTCAGTGAGGCCGACGGCAAGGTAACCGGCTTCCTCCAGGAGGCGCTGGAAAAGCTTCTGGTGGTGCAGGCACTGGGCGCGGCAGAGGAAATGGAGCGGCGGGCGGACAAGCTTCTGGCAGCCCGCTTTGAGGCCCAGCGTGTCCGGAAAAATGTATCCCTGGCGGCAAACACCGGGGTCAGCGTGTTTTCCTATGTGGTGAGCTTTGCGGCTCTGGCATGGAGCGCCGGCGGCCTGCTTGTGGGAACCATGTCCTTTGGTGAGCTGACGGCGGTCACCCAGCTGGTGACCCAGCTTCGAATGCCGATGGTAAACCTGTCCGGCATCTTTCCGCAGTATGTGGCCATGGTGGCGGCTGCGGAACGTTTGATGGAGCTGGAGGCACTGCGGCAGCCGGAGGAGGAACGGCTGGATGCCACCGCGTTATATGAGCAAATGGATGCCATACAGGCGGAGGGGCTGTCCTTTTCCTACAACCGGGACAAGGTGCTTTCCGAAACCGACCTGTATCTGCCAAAGGGCGCCTTTGCCGTCATTACCGGACCGTCCGGCATCGGCAAAAGCACCATATTAAAGCTGTTATTGGGCATTTGCAAGTCGGACAGGGGAGAACTGTTTTTACAGTTAAAATCCGGGCGGCAGGCCATCGGGCGCAGTACCGGCGGTTTATTTGCCTATGTGCCTCAGGGAAATCTGTTGTTTAGCGGAACCATTAGGGAAAATCTGCTGTTGGCAAACCCGGAAAGCACCGAGATTGAGATTGCCCGGGCGGTTAGCATCAGCGGCATGGAGGAGTATGTGGCGCAGCTTCCCCTTGGCTTGGAAACCCCGCTTTTGGAAAACGGGGCGGGTCTGTCGGAGGGGCAGGCACAGCGTCTTGCCATTGCCCGTGCCATTTTAAGCAAAGCCCCAATTTTGCTTCTGGACGAGGCAACCTCTGCTCTGGATGAGGAAACGGAGCGGGAGGTGCTGTTGCGGCTCCGCAGCTTAAAAAACTGCACCTGCATCGCTGTCACCCATCGTCCGGCGGCGTTACAGCTTGCCGACTGGCAGTTGGAAATAGAAAATCAGAAAATTCTTTCTCATAAAAGAAATCAGGAAGGAGCATCGGAGCAATGAAAGAGTTAAGTGAAGCGTTATGGAAGAACGGAGGACATCTTTTGTACCTGACCGCCTGCGCCCTGCAGGGAAAAACACCGGCGGCAGAGCAGGTGGCAGCCATGGATTTGCCCGGAATTTACCGGCTGGCAAAGTGGCATTCCATGCGGGCGGTATCCTACTACGGCGTGAAGGCGTGGCTCGATGCCTCCGGACAGGCTCCGGCAGAGGCACAGGAGGCCCTGGCAAAGTGGAAGGAAGCCTACAACAAGGCCATCCGCAAAAACCTGCTCTTTGATATTGAGCGGGAGGGTCTGGAAGCCTTCATGGAGCAGCAGGGCATCTGGTACATGCCCCTGAAGGGCACCCTGCTGAAGGAGTGGTACCCACAGGCCGGCATGCGGGAAATGGCGGACAACGATATTTTGTTTGACGTGGCGTTCCGGCAGAAGGTCCACGATTTTATGGTGGCAAAGGGCTACGAGGATGCCCATTATATTGCGCCGGAAGAGGCCGGCGAGGAACCGGTTGCCGTCGGTGTCCACGACAATTATTACAAGCAGCCGATTTACAATTTTGAAATGCATTTCGCGCTGTTTTGCGATGCCTCCAGCCCGGTCTGGACCGGGTATTATAAGGACGTAAAGGCGCGTCTGGTGCCTGTGGAGGGCACAAGCTGCCGCTACCGTTTTACCGACGAGGATTTCTACGTTTACATGACCACCCACGCCAGCAAGCATTTTAACGGCGGCGGTCACGGCATGCGCAACCTGATGGATGTAGTGGTGTTTCTGAAAACAAAGCCCCACATGGACATGGGTTATATCGAGCAGGAACTTAAAAAGCTTGGTTTGGCAGAGCACGAGAAAAACGTGCGCACCCTGGCATGCAAAGTGTTTGAACCTGCCTTTTGGGAGGCTGAGGCGCCGCTGGAGGCCTTAACCGAAGCCGAGCGGGAACTTCTTGCCCTGTGCGTTTCTGCGGGCACCTACGGCACCACAGAGCGTCGGGTGGAGAATTCCTTAAAGAAGATGAGCGATAAAAACGAAATTACGCTGGCAAACCGCCTGACCTACTTAAGAAAGCGCCTGTTTGCCGACAAGTCCACCTATCTTATATTGTATCCGCAGCTGGCAAAACATAAGTGGCTGCTGCCGTTCTGCGTGATTCACCGGATGTTCCGGGGCTTGTTTACCGCAAGAAAACGGCTTTGGGGTGAAATGAAAACCATTTGGAAGGCGAAATAAAAGAAACTTTTGCTGTTTTTGCATGTTTATGTTAGTATAAGAGAAAGGAATGAGTGAATTATGTAAAAAACGCAGGAGGATTCCATGAAGAACTTCACAAATAACGATAAAATCCGCAGTGCCACCAGGGAGCAGGAGCTTTTGGCAAATACCTACGTCATGCGGTGCCTTACCGTCACAATGATTGTGTATCTGATTACCTTTGTATTGGATTTGACGGGTATTTTCACCATAAAACTGGAGCTGATGTGCAAGGCGTTTTTCCCTTCCGTGGGAATCTACCTTTTGGTGCAGATTGTGTCCAGAATGATTTCCCTGTCGGATAAACGGACCAAGTATTTTATTTTAACCTGTACGGTTGTTTTGTTTTCCATATCCGGCATGTATCTGACCTATCATGTCATTTTAATATCGCTGCTGCCGTTCCTCTATGCGACGCTGTATTCGTCAAAAAAGGTTATGCGATATGTATACTCGTTAACGGTACTCAGCACCTTTGTGGTTGTGTACGGCGGATACTTTTTCGGCCTCTGCGATGCCAACATGGTGCTGCTCACCACCCATGAATATTCCGACACGGTAAAAAATGGGGTCATGCTGCTGAATCAGGTAAATGACAATCCGTTGGTAACGTTGTTCCTGTTTTTTGTAGTACCAAGGTCGTTGATTTCCGTTGCGTTCATGTTTGTGTGTAACAGCATCGTGGAAATTGTCAGCGCCAGCCATAGAAAAACGGAGCAGATGTTTTTACAGACCGTTACCGCCCTCAGTGAAGCGGTGGACGCCAAGGACCGTTACACCAGCGGTCATTCCAAGCGGGTTGCCGAGTACTCCCGCAGGATTGCGGAGCGCATGGGCAAAACAAAAGAGGAGCAGGATGAGATTTACCGTGCGGGCCTGTTGCACGACGTGGGAAAAATCCGTGTTCCGGAAGACATTATCAACAAGCCGGGCAAGCTGACGGAGGAAGAATACAACACCATCAAACTTCACCCGATTACCGGATACAATATTCTTCGCGGCATTTCCGAAGACAGCCGTATTGCTGTTGCGGCCAAGCACCATCACGAGCGTTATGACGGCAAGGGCTATCCAAACGGCCTGCAGGGGGAAGATATTCCGGAAACTGCAAGAATCCTCGGGGTTGCGGATTCCTACGACGCCATGGCCAGCAACCGAAGCTACCGTAATGCCCTGCCGCAGGAAGTGGTCCGCAGCGAGATTGAAAAGGGCAAGGGAACCCAGTTCGATGCAAAAATTGCAGATGTGATGTTGCAGATGATTGATGAAGATAAAGACTACCGCATGCGGGAAGCGGATTCTCAACGCCGCCGGATTTTAACGGTAGACAACGAGGCGCACAACAACTTTGAGATTGCCCGTATCATGCAGGATGAGCCCCGCTATGAGATTGTGTTTGCAGACAGTTCGGCAGAAGCCAGGGCGCGTCTTTCGGAAAAAGCGTATGATTTGATTCTTTTAGATGCGGTGCTTCCGGGAGAAAACATAACGGAAGCAGTCCATTACATCAAGGAAAATTATAATACGCCGGTGGTGCTGATGATTGGTGATAAAACCGCAGAAGACTTTGCAGACTTTGCGGCCCTTGGCTGCGACGATTACATGACCAAGCCGGTGCAGCCGCTGTTGTTAAAGGAAACCATCCACAATTTGACTGAGCGTACTAATTTGTAAATTCTTTTTTGGTACACAAGTGTAAATATTGCGCAAATGAAAAGACCGGGAAAACTTCCCGGTCTTTTGTAATGCCTATGTAATTACTTTTCTTCGTTCTTGCTTTCTGCTAATTTTCCGCCAACGAAACCGGAAAGCACAGCCTGCAGGTCAATACCTGCGGATTCCTTTAAACCATCGGTTACCTGGGTAAGAGTGGTCATGATATCCTTGGTAAGCTTTGCGGAGTTGCCGTCACCGTACATAGTGATCTTGTCAACCTTGGTAAGAGGCTCGGCGATGTTACGTGCGATTTCAGGCATAGCGTTGAAGTACATTTCAAGCACAGCAGCTTCACCCATCTGCTTCATAGCGATGGCCTTCTTTTCGATACCTTCTGCTTCTGCTAAAGCCTTTGCACGGATTGCTTCCGCTTCTGCAAGACCCTTGCTGCGGATACCTTCTGCTTCCTGCTCCATAGCGAACTTGTTTGCTTCCGCGGTAGCCTTCATAGCTTCTGCGGCACGTTCCATTTCGTACTTTTCAGCTTCTGCGTTCTTCTGACGCTCGAATAACTGCGCTTCGGAATTCTTCTGGGTTTCGTAAAGTCTTGCTTCTGCCTTCTGCTGAACCGCATACTTTTCAGCTTCTGCTTTCTTCTTAACTTCTGCTTCCAGAGCACGCTCGGTGAGCTCAACTTCCTTCTGCTTTAAGAGAATTGCCTTTTCCTGACGGGCAAGGTTTGCTTCTGCGGTTGCAATTTCGATGGTCTTACGCTCGGTTTCCTGCTGAATCTGGTAGGAAGCGTCGGCGATAGCCTTCTTGGTGTCGGCATCCTTCTGGAGCTCTGCCTTCTTGATGGCAAGTTCGTTTTCCTTCTGGGCGATTAAGGTGTTAGCAGCAATTTCTGCTTCCTTGGCGCCGCGGGTAGCCTCTGCCTGAACAACGGCCTTTTCCTTTTCGGCGGTAGCCTGTGCGTTAGCAATAGCAAGGGCGGATGCAACTTCTGCGTCGTTGGCTTCCTTTCTTGCGTTGGCCTGAGCCATGGCAATTTCCTTTTCGCTTTCTGCACGGGAAATAGCTGCGGACTTCTGAATCTTTACGATGTTATCCACACCGAGGTTTTCGATTACGCCGTTGCCGTCCACAAAGTTCTGCACGTTGAAGCTGACAATGTCAAGACCCATGGCAGCAAGGTCAGGCTCTGCGTTTGTCTTTACGTTGGTAGCGAAGGACTGACGGTCGCTGACCATCTGCTCCAGTCTCATCTGACCTACGATTTCACGCATGTTACCTTCCAGTACCTGCTGAGCTACGCCTGCGATGTAATCCACCTTCTTGTTTAAAAAGTTCTGGGCAGCCAGCTGAAGCTTTGCCGGGTCGTCACTGATTTTTACGTTAACAACCGCATCCACCTGGATGTTGATGTAGTCGGCGGTAGGAACCGCGCTGGATGTCTTAACGTCAATCGGAATTAACTGAAGTCTCAGTTCATCCTTTTTTTCTAAGAACGGAATTTTGATGCCGGCCTTACCGATTAAAATCTTCGGTTTCTTACGAAGACCGGAAATGATGTACGCTGTATCCGGGGATGCCTTTACATAACCCAGAACAAACAGTAAAACAATAAGTACTACGATTGGTGCAATGATGATTAGATAATCCATATTTGTTTCTCCCTTCTCGTTTGTGCTATCAGAGTGTGTGCCCCGCGGGGGCTTCTGATGCTACATTAGTGCTTTTTTCTAATGTATGAACCTAGTATAACACATAATGTTCAGTTTGTGGGGATTTTAATGCAGTTTTAATGAGATTATTAATATATTGTTAGTTTTGTAGAATCCAGTGGAGAAGGTGTGGTTTCAGCAGCGATAAAAGGCTAAGATACTTTTATAGAAGGAAAGAGCTTTATAAAAGGGGAGGAAAATAATGGATGTTGGAGACCAGATTTTTGAATTGCGGGAACAAACACAAGTTACATTGGAAGAGTTAGCGTTAGGGATTTGTACTCCGGAAAGTCTGAGAAATATTGAAATAGGAAAAGAAACCGTAAGTAAGCTGTTCATGGAGATTATGTACCAGCGGTTGGGAAAGTCTACAGATAAGCTGGAACTGATAGTATCGGAGGAGGTTTACGAGGAAGAAGAACAGTGGGAGTACTTTGAGGAATGTTTAGAACGGGGAGACCAGGTATCGGCGAATAAAGTTTTGGATAGTTTTTTGGTGAGCATGCCAAAGGAAAGTAATGTTCATAAAATGTTTTATTACCGGAATAAGGCATATGCGGAGCTTCGGGTAGGAAATAATCCGATGCAGGCAAAAGAGTGGATGAAAAAAGCGTTGGATATTACCATGCCGGGCTGGAAAAGAAGACCATTAAAGGAGTATCGGATTTCTACCTTAGAAATGGAAAATCTTTTGGCTTATGCAAAAACACAGCTTGTCATCAGAACAGGACAGGAGCTTGCAGAAGCGGAAACACTATTGCATGCATGCAAACAATTTATTGATGACCGTATATCGGATGAAGAAGAGCATGCCAAGATATTTGCAAAATGTGCCTATTTACTGGCAGGTGTGTATTTGAAGAAAGGGAAATTGGTACAGGCAAAGCATTTGGCTGAACGGGCATTTCGGGGATTGCAGACCTTCGGAATCAGTTATTTTATGGAACCGATTTTAGAAATACTGATACAATGCACGGATGATACCGGGGAGAATGAGCCACCATACCGGAATTATTTAATTGCATTGCAGCATGTAAAACAGTATGTCGGTGAAGAAGGTCATTTTAAGGATTCTATTTTTAAAAACTGTTCACAGCAGACCTATTACATAGATCATGAATTGTTCCGGGAGGAGCGGATTGCCCAAGGTTATAGTCAGGAACAAATGATAGAGGGTATTTATAAAAATCCGGAGTCTTTATCCAGAGCAGAACGGGGCAAGGTAACTATGCGTGATAGCAGGTTAATCCGGCTGTTCAAAAAGTTGGGAATAGAAAAGTGCCGGTATAATGGTTTTGTGGTAACGGACAGATACGATGATTTGGAGTTAAAGTTACTGATAGATATTTTGATTAGCCGAAATTGCGATGATGAGGCAGAGGAAAGAATAGAGGAATTAAAAAAGAGGCTGGATTTAAGCATAGCGGAAAACAGAAGAACCATACTGGGATATGAGATTGCTATAGGGATTGAAAATGCAGACCAATCAAAAGAAGAGCTGTTGAAGCAGGCAGAGAATTTGTTAGAAGAAACCTATAGATTACGGGCCCAAGGTGCTTATCGTCCGCCGATAGATAGAGAAGTATCACTGATTAACCAAATGGGAGTTTTACTTCAGAAACTTGGAGAAACAGAAAAGGCTAATGCTTTGTTACATAATATTATTGAAGCTATGCGAAAGAGCAAAGTAAATATGAGGCACAGAAGCAGAAAATACAGCCTTCTTCAAAGTAATTTGGCAAAATGGGAACAATCTGTTTTGTTGGCGAAGGAGAATATACAATTTACGATTGCTTGTGGGAAACTATATACCTTGCCAATGGACTATATGACAATTGCCTGCGCCATAATTGATAACCCGGCAAACCTGGAAATCTGCCGGGTTATCATAAAGGATGTATATTATTTATGTGGGTTGGTTCAAAATGATGCAAATAAAATAATTGCAGGTCAATATTACTTTAATAAGTTTAATGAAAGTTTATGAAAACCGTGTTAAGCATTTTCCCGGGAATCCTTGAGAGGATTTTCCTCGCAACATGTAATAGGGGGTTTCATAAGTAATTTCCTCTCTTTCTTGTGTAAAATGTGTAATGTGATTATATGGAGTAACAACAAAAAAGAACATGACTTTTCCTTTGGGTTGAAAATTCTTTTATCCAAAAGAAAAGTCATGGTATAAATTCATTAATACAGTTAAGGTAATAATTAATGACAGAAAGGGAAGCTTTGATTGTTAAAAGGGGTAAATAACTGTTGTAAGGAGAAACACAAATGAGTCAATTCATGCCATTCAAATCGGAAAATGATTTGAATATAAAAATCTACTATGAGGATGATACGGAGTCAGCTGAGTTTGAAGCGTTCAACAGGGGTTACAGACGCGATGTGATTGTTGAAATAGGAGATAAAAAATATCAGGTGGAAATAATTTCAATGGTCCGGCTGCAGCAGGATTTTAAGATAGAGCAAAGAAACTATGGATATTATTTAACACCGCCCAATATGCTTATCGTCGAGGATGTGACGAAAGAAGAAATACAGAAAATGGTTTTGCAGATGTATCAATGTAAGTTTTTTGAACGGTTGGGAGAGCTGAAGTAAAGGAAGTGCAATCTCTACGATTTTAGCTTGCGGAATGCAAGGGAAAATAATATAATAACTTTGGGAGAAATGGTACGAGGAAAGAAGGTTTCGAAACGTGAGCAAGGAGGTATTGCAGCAGAAGGAACAATCTCACATGAGGAGATTGACTGGAACTAGAATAATAGAGAAAGGTCTCCTTTTCAGGGAGATTTTTTTCGTTAAAGGACATAAACATCCCACACTTTTTTGCGTCTTAATGGATAAGCAAAAAAACGGAGGTAGCATTTATGAAACGATATTTATTAGTAGCGATAAGTTTATTATTTCTTGCAGCACTTTCCGGCTGCAAGGGTTCGAAATCCTGCCCGCCTGCGGACCCGACACCCGGGGCAGAAGCATCCTCTTCCGGGGAAGAGAATTCCGGAGACATGATTACATCCGACATGTTAAGCCAGAGTATTTATTCTGCATTGCAGGCCGACTGGGATGTCTGGGACGCCAAGGACGACATGGAAAAGGCACTTTCCAGCCGCATGCCGGGGCACATTTACAAGGGCTTTGACACCTGGGCGTTGTGCGAGGAATTCTTAGGCTTTGAACTTTTTAACCCGTTGGAGAACAGCGAGTTTGAAAAGGGCTCCTACGTGGGAATGCAGGAAGGTTTTAATGGTGCTTCCCGCTTTTATGTCAGCGTTTCTGGCACAAAGGAGGGAAAGGTAGAGTGGATTTTTGTGGACAGCGGTTACCGGGACGGCGATATCCGCATCACGGTAAATGCGCATATTTACCCGGACGCTCCGCCAAAAGACATTGGAGAACAGATGATTATCGAAGACAGCGGCGAGCAATACGTTGCCACCTCGAAGACGGTGGTGCTTGGTCCGGTTGTATATGGCATCCGGGTAATTGGGGATGCAAATCAGTGGGAGGAAGTGCGAGCTACCTTGAAGAAGGTGCTGCCGTATTTTGAAGAGAAGGAGCAGTAACATGACCTTACAGCAGGCAATTTTGCAAGGAAATTTAAATATGGTACGTCGGATTTTAATTGAGAATCCCACTGCTATTGATGACAAACCGGATGGCCTTTGGCTTCCCTATCTGGCGGCCCGTTTGGGACACGTGGACATTGTAAAATACATCGTGGAATATTCCCGGGCGAGCTTTAACGAGACCGACGAGAACTGCCGCACCATGCTGCATTTTGCGGTGGAGTCCGGCAATTTGGAGCTGGTGAAGTATTTGACGGAAAAGGTGGGCCTGTCGCCTTTGGCGGGAGACCATGATTTAATCACTCCGTACGAGCTGGCAGCAGAGCTGGGGCATGCCGTGTTGGTGCATTATTTTGAGAAATACTGCGGTTTTTCCCTGGTGGATTCCTATAAAAACCCGATTCTTACCGGCATGCATCCGGACCCGTCCATCGTCTGTGTGGGTGAGGATTTTTACATGGTAAATTCCTCCTTTGTGTTTTTTCCGTGTATCCCGATTTCTCATTCCAAGGACCTGATTCATTGGGAGGTTATCGGGCACGCCATCACAAACCCTGCGTGGTCCGGTTTGGCACACCTGGAGGGTGGCAGAGGTTATTGGGCACCGGACATTTCCTATTATGACGGTAAATTTTATATTACGGCAACCTACCGACAAAACGATACGGTGGATGATGTGGATTCCTACGCCTGGAATGCTACACCGTACCGCCGCCAAATAGTAGTATCTTCGGAGTGTCCGGAGGGGCCGTATTCAGAACCTTCCTTTATCGACGAGGATGGAATCGACCCATCCATTTTTACCGATGAAGACGGCAAGCGATATATGTTGTTAAACCGCGGTGCCAGAATATTTGAAATCAGCCCGGATGGCCGGGAGCAATTGTCCGAGGCAAAATTATTATACTATGGGCATAATAAGCGGGCACCGGAAGGCTCCCATCTGCTGAAAAGGGACGGCTGGTACTATTTGTTTCAGGCGGAGGGCGGCACCGGCATGGGACACCGCATTTCCGTGGCCCGTTCCAAAGAATTGTTTGGCAATTACGAGCCTTGTCCGTTCAACCCGATTATGCGCCAGGAGGACTCAAAGCAGGCCATCCAACGCTGCGGTCACGGCAAGCCGGTGCAGACTCCAAATGGCGAATGGTATATGGTATATTTGTGCGGCAGGCAAATTGCTGGCAAGTGGAGCATGCTTGGCAGGGAAACGGCGTTGGATAAAATTACATGGACGGCGGATGGCTGGCCGATGGTGAACAATTTACAAGGTCCGAGCGCGTTGGCAAAGAAACCGGAACTGCCGGAGTTTGCGGTAAGGGAAGAATGTTGCAAGTCAGATGGCTTACGGTGTAATGCAGCGCAAAACACCGCTCTTCCGGGGCTTGACCTTTCATGGGTAACTATACGTGAGCCGGAGGAAAACTTTGCCGAAGTAAGAGAAGATGGGGTATACCTTCTTGGCAGCAGAGCTGACCTTTGTGAGGTTTCTGCAAGAAATCTTTTGCTGCAGCGGCAGACCGCATTCCATTTTACTGCAGAAACAAGGCTTTCCTTTGCGGCTTTGCAGGACGGTCAGGATGCGGGTATGACCTGTTATTATGATGAGAACACTTATCTGAAATTTGGTGTGTTTATAAACGGTGGAAAAACTTATCTTAAGGTGCAGGAGCATGTAGATAACGATACTTGGGATAGTTTTGAGGTGGAATTGCCGGACGCAGATAAAGAAATTGTTTTGAAATGTGAAACCAAAGGCTTGGAGAGAACTTTTTCTTACAGATTGTGTGAAAGTGCAGAAGACAAAGCTTATGTCGACGATGCTTCTTTTACCGTTCTCGGTACCCTTCCAAATGTTTACTACCTTTGTGACGAAGGCATCAAGCGGGGCAAACGCTTTACCGGAGCCATGATTGGTGTGTATGTGCATGGGGAGAATGTGAGAGTGCCGGTACGGTATTGTGTTTTGAATAATATTGAAAAGTAGATAAAGATATGTTATGATAAGTGCAGAGAGTTTATTCTCTGCACTTTTTATGTCTATTTATTAAGATTTTCTATGGTGTTCAGTTCGAAAAAATCCCACTGAATGAGAAAGAAAATGGAGAACGTCCTGTAAAAGAGTTTTTGCATAGTCTTGACAAAAAAATGCAGGCAAAATTGTCGGGTTTATTAGATGTCTTAGAAGAAAAAGGAAATGAATTAAGAGAACCCTATAGTAAGCATTTGGAAGACGGAATATTTGAACTTCGTGGAAAAGTGGGAAATGACATTAGCAGAGTATTATATTTCTTTTATTACGAGGGGAGAATTATTGTAACAAATGGTTTTATAAAAAAAACACAAAAGACTCCAAGAAAGCAAATTAAGATTGCAAAGGAAAGAAGAAAAGATTATATAGAAAGGGTGAAGAAAAATGCAGAAATTTAGTGATTTTTTAGAGGAGCAGTTAAAGGATCCTGAATTTAGAAAAGAATACGAAGCAATTCAGCCGGAAATGGCGGTCATCCGTGCGTTAGTAGATGCAAGAATCTCCCAGAATCTGACTCAAAAGCAGTTATCCGAGCGTACGGGAATCAACCAAGCGGATATCAGTAAGTTAGAAAATGGTACCAGAAATCCATCTTTAAATATGCTGAAACGTTTAGCAGATGGGCTGGATATGACTTTGAAATTAGAATTTATTCCAAAACAGAAGGCATAAAGATTGCCGGGAGTTCATCCCGGCAATTTTCTATTTGTTCTTTATTTTCATAATATTCACCGTTCCAATTACCAGCGGTACAAAGAACACCAGCAGGAAAATCGGGAACAGCCACAGGCCAAAAACTTGCGCAAGAATACCGCAAATAGCGGGAACGCCGGTGGCGCCGATGTAGGCAAATACTTGCTCGGTACCCATAACCGCTTCGGCGTTTTCTTCTCCAAAGTTGCTAGGGGTTAAGTAGCTGAAGTTTGGATACAGCGGTCCGTTGCCAAGGCCTACCAGGAATAAACCGAGGGCAGAAAAGGCAGTTGGCAGCGGCAGAAGTAAAATCAGCACGGCGGCAGCCATTACATATTCGCCAATTTTAACAATTTTCCAGCAGCTCCATTTGGTGGCAAGGAGACCGGAGAAAAAACGGCCCAGGGTAATGCCCAGGTAATAAAAAACAACCATGCCGGCGGCCTTATCAATCGGGAGGCCTTTATATTCTACCAGGAAGGTACTGCCCCAGCTACCGCAGATAAATTCAATGGCACAGGAGCAAAGGAAAATGCACCAGACAGCCTTGATGCCCGGTAACTGCAAAATCTCTTTGAAGGTAAGTACCTTTGGTTTCCGTTCTTCTTCTGCCTGCGCTTTGCCGTGGGCTTTGCGCCACACCGGCAGGGTAAAAATTACGGTAAGGCTGATGGCGAGCTGGATGAAAAAGGCAATGCGGTAGCCGCCCCGCCAACCGTTTTCGCCGGTAATAACCATGGAAAGTATGTAAGGGCTGATGGTAACGCCAACGCCGTAACAGCTGTGCAAAAAGCTCATCTGGGTGGCGGAATAATGCAGGGAAACATAAGCGTTCAGGGCATTATCGATGGCGCCGCCGCCAAGTCCCAGCGGAATTGCAAGCAGAATCAGCATCCAAAAGTTATCCGCAAAGGAAAAACCAAGCAGGGCTGTTGCAGTCAGTGCAGTACAAAAGGCCGTTACCTTGTTGGTGCCAAATCTTCGGATTAAACGCACGCTGAACAGGCTGGAAAAGGTGGTGCACAGGCTGCAAAGCACCGTAATAAAACTGCCGTAGGAAATCGGCAGGTTAAATTCGTTATAAATGGCCGGCCATGCGGTACCAAACAACGAGTCCGGAATGCCGAGGCCGATAAATGCAAGATATATGATAATCAGCAATAAGGTTGCCATAAAAACCTCCGTGAAAAGGCCGCCCCGTTAGGAGCGGCCTAATGTTATTGGAATTAACCCATAATTACTTCTACTTCGTAAGCTGTCTTACCCTTCTTGTAAGGAATAACAGTGGTTCCTGTTAATTCCTCACCGTCTACGATGAGCTTCTTAACACCCTTTTCTACGTTGTTAGGGTTGGTTACCTTGATGTTGTACATAGCGTCGCGGTAACGTCTGGTGAGTGTGAAATCACCAAAGCCGGTAGGGATACATGGGTCAACGGACAGACCGTTGTGGGTTGGGTAAACACCCAGGATGTACTGGGAGATGTTTACGAAGGTCCATGCTGCGGTACCGGTTAACCAGCTGTTCTTTGCTTCGCCGTGGAACTTAGCGTCTGCACCCGCAATCATCTGGGAGTAAACGTAAGGCTCGGTGCGGTGGATTTCGCTGATTTCCTCAACGTATGCCGGACAGGTCTTCTTGTAAATTTCGAATGCTCTGTCGCCGCGGCCGATAACGGTTTCTGCGATGGAAACCCAAGGGTTGTTGTGGCAGAAGATACCTGCGTTTTCCTTGTATCCAGGTGGGTAGGAGGAAACTTCACCAAGCTCTAAGTGGTACTTGGTGTAAGCAGGCTGTAAAATCATGATACCGTACTTGGTATCCAGCTTTTCCTTAACGGAGTCGAGAGCCTTCTTTGCGTGACCTTCTTCAACACCAACGCCGGCAAGTACACAGAAGCCCTGTGGCTCGATGAAAATCTGGCCTTCTTCGCATTCCTTGGAACCAACCTTGTGGCTGTAAGCGTCGTACGCACGAACGAACCATTCGCCGTCCCAACCGTCCTTAAGGATAGCGTCGTACATCTTCTTAACTTCTTCTCTTGCGTAAGCAGCTTCTCTTTCGTCGCCCATCAGCTCGCAAAGCTGTGCGTACTCTTCACCGTACTTAACAAACATACCTGCAATGAATACGGATTCTGCTACCGGACCTTCACTTGGACCAAAAGTCTGGAAGGACTCACCCGGATGCTCGGAGAAGCAGTTTAAGTTGAGACAGTCGTTCCAGTCGGCACGACCGATGAGTGGCAGGTTGTGAGGACCCTTGTGATTTACGATGAAATCGAAGGATCTCTTTAAGTGACCAAGCAGTGGAGTTGCCTTCTGCCAATCGTTATCGTAAGGAACATTCTCCTTTAAGATGGAGATGTCGCCGGTTTCTCTTACATATGCGCTGGTACCTGCAATGAGCCATAATGGGTCATCATTGAAGCCGCCGCCGATGTCTGCGTTACCCTTCTTGGTAAGTGGCTGGTACTGATGGTAAGCGCTGCCGTCTTCAAACTGTGTGGAAGCGATATCGATGATACGCTCTCTTGCACGGTCCGGAATGAGGTGAACGAAACCAAGTAAGTCCTGACAGGAGTCTCTGAAGCCCATACCACGGCCGATACCGGACTCGTAGTAGGAAGCGGAACGGGACATGTTGAAGGTTACCATACACTGATACTGGTTCCAGATGTTTACCATACGGTTAACCTTGTCATCTGCGGAAGTAACGGTGTAACGGGAAAGAAGCTCTTCCCAGTAAGCCTTTAATTCTGCTAAAGCTGCATCAACGTCTGCGTCTGTCTGGTACTTTGCAAGAAGTTCCTCTGCAGGCTTTTTGTTGATTACGTTGTGGGACTCCCACTTTTCTTCCTGTGGATTTTCGATATAAGCAAGAACGAAAACAAAGGTCTTTGTTTCGCCAGGCTGAAGTGTTACGTTAATCTGGTGGGAAGCAATTGGGGACCAGCCGCTGGCAACTGTATTCTTTGCCTTGCCTGCCTCTACAACTTCCGGATGGTCTACGCCGTTGTACATGCCTAAGAAATCATCACGGATGGTGTCGTAACCGTCGATTGGATGATTTACGGAGAACAGTGCGTAATGGTTTCTTCTTTCGCGGTACTCGGTCTTGTGGTAGATGGTGGAGCCCTTGATTTCTACTTCACCACAGCTAAGTAAACGCTGGAAGTTCTTCATATCGTCGTCTGCATTCCAAAGACACCATTCTACATAAGAGAATAAGGAAACTTCCTTGGCTGCGTCGGAGTTGTTTGTTAAAGTAACCTGGTTGATTTCGCAGTTGTCATTGGTTGGAACAAATGCGAGGACGGAAGCGGTAAGGCCGTTCTTTGTGGAAGTGAAGCGGCTGTAACCGATACCGTGGCGGCACTCGTAAGAATCGAGAGCAGTTTTGGTTGGCTGCCAGCCCGGATTCCAGATAGAATCGCCGTCCTTTATGTAATAGTATTTACCGTTGTTGTCGTAAGGAACGTTGTTGTAACGATAGCGGGTTAAGCGAAGGAGCTTAGCGTCCTTGTAGAAGCTGTAACCACCGCAGGTGTTGGAAATTAAAGAGAAGAACTCGTTGGTTCCAAGGTAGTTAATCCATGGAAGCGGGGTCTTTGGCGTGGTAATCACGTACTCTTTTGCGGCATCATCAAAATAACCGAATTTCATTTGATTTTCCTCCCAATACGTATTTTTTTGGTTGCTGTGAGGTCGTTGATGAACAAAACTTTTCCCTCACTTTAATACCAGTTTAAACGATTAAGTAAAAGAAATCAATAGGGAATTTCGACTTTCTATCCATAATTTTTAGAGATTTTTAAAATTATGGTTAAATATGTCGCAAGAAAAGGGTACTTAATCGTTTTTTTGATGTTCTGCTATGCGTGCTTTCAGTTCCGGAGTAATGTTCCAGATAAAACGGAAGGCAAGGTAGCTTCCCAAGGAAAAGATGGCAGGAGCCAAAAGGCACAGAAGCTTGATGCCGAAGAGGGTAAACTCTCCCTGTATCTGACCGAGCGCTTCTTTGGCTGCGTCAAAGCCAAACCAGCCAAGCAGGGCAACGCCGGCGGAAGTACCGATGGCCTGACCGATACGGCGCAGCATATTGAAGGTGCCGTAAATGGTTCCTTCGGTACGTTTGTTGGTCAAATATTCGTTGTAGTCAATGGTTTCTCCAAGAAGTCCCCACTGCATCATGCCGGAAACACCGGATAAACCATAGGCAAGGGCATATAATGCCACATGAAGCCAAAGAGGCACCGCAAAAAACAGGTGCAATATAAATAAACCGGCATAGGCAACAATTCCCGCCAGCAGGGAGCGGCGGATAAAGCCCTGTAAGCCCAGCTTTCGTGTGGCACTTGGAACAATAAATAAAAACAGCAGGCTGACCGGCATGAGTAACAGGCTGCCCATACTCATTAATTTCAAATTGTGGTATACATCGGAATAAATATAGGAGCTCATGGCTGCAGTGATGGAGGTAGCCGCCCCCTGGCACAGGCCATGAATGCAAAGGGCAAGAAATGCACGGTTTTTCTGTATTACATGAAAGGCATCCACAAATTTGACCGGCCCGGTATTTTTACTTTTTGTAAGCTTGCGTTCTTCCGTAAAAATGTAACAAAGGAAGCAGGCTGCAAACCCGATAAGGGCACAGGCGGTGATGCTGACGGTATATCCTGTGGAAAGACGGTCCTCAAAGCCGGATAAAATAAGCGGAAACAGAACCAGCGGAACGATACTTCCTAAAATGGATCCGATGCCCCGGAAGGAAGACAGGGAGGCCCGTTCCTCGTCGTTGCCCGCCATGGCAGACAGCAGGGAACCGTACGGAATATTAAACATGGTATAAAAAAATTGATAAATCAAATACGAGGTGAAAATAACGATTAGCCGGGAAGCGCCGGTAACATAATTTGGCGCAGTGAAAACAAGAATGGCGGTGATTGCCATCAGCGGTGCAGAGCGAAGCATCCATGGGCGGAATTTACCCTTGGCGTTTTTGTGGGAAGCAAAGCGTTTGTCCATCCACATGCCAAAGACAGGGCTGCTTAAAGCATCCCACACTTTCCATAACAGTGTCATTACCGCTAAAATGGCAGTATCAATCATTGGCACGGTGATATAATACCGTGTCAGGAAATTTGTCATGGTAAAAAACGTAACACAGCAGCCGAAATCACCCAGGGCATATCCCACAAGATGCTTAGGCTTAAGTGTGTTTGCAGACTCTCTTTTCATTTGTAACCCCCAATAAGTATTTGTAAAATACTGATTTTAGTATAGCGGAAAAGGGGAAAGAACACAACGAAAAAATTTATAAAATCTGCATTTTTGGAAACAAAAAAAGGAGCTATCCATCGTTTTGAGTAGATAGCTCCCTTTACTTAGATTCTGTAATTTCCATTGGACTGTACCTCTTGTTTCTTGATTTTTTAGTGTTGCTTTAATTTACGTTTCTGGTGGTCTGTACCTTCCTTTCTTAGATTTTTAAGGCTTTTATGTTAACGTCCCATTGGACCGTACCTCCTATTATTAGTCTTGTTTTTTTTTCTTTTGTTCTCTTCCTTTATCTTGGTTTCATTATATCTGATAAAAATACATTTGTCAATGGGTTTTTAGAAAATATTTTAAAAATTTTTAAAGTTTCTGAAAATGTACTCTAAATTGTACGAAGATTTAGAAAAATAATGAACATAAGAAGGGAAAAGATTGCATGAAAGGAGGAAAAGAAGTATACTGGTGCAAAGGGAATACTTTTACCAAGGGGGAAAATCCTCTGCTCGCATAAGCAGGCTCGCATTTTCACTCCGTGAAAACAGGGAGGATTATTATGAAAAGTACAACGGGTGTAGTAACAAAGAAAGAGTACGTCAGCTATGGTGCCTATTTTATGGGGCAAAACATTTTCTATTTTCTGATTTTCAGTTACATGAATATCTACTTTACCGACGTGGGCATCTCCGCCATGGCAGTGGCGGCCATTGCTTTGATCGTAAAAATCTGGGATGCCATTAATGATCCGATTTTTGGCGGTATCGTGGATAAGGTAAAGTTTAAGAAGGGTGTTTTTCTTCCGTGGTTGAAAATATCTCTCGTTGGTATTCCGGTGGCAACTGTTTTGCTGTTCTCCATTCCGGGAACATTATCTCCTGTGGCAAAAATTATCTGGGCATGCGTGGCCTATGTGTTGTGGGATACCACATACACCATCTGTGATGTTCCGATTTACGGTCTGGTAACTACCATGACCGATGTGCAGCAGGAACGTACCAATCTAAATGCGGCAGGACGTATCGGTGCGGCCCTCGGCAGCGGAGCCCTTACCATAGTCATTCCGCTGTTCCGGGAGATGCTGGGCGGTTGGACCTCTACCGTAGTGTTTATGTCGGTGGTGGGAGCTCTTACCATGCTTCCAATCTGCTTTAGCGCGAAAGAACGTACCCGGCCGGTAAATAATGAACAGGAAGTGGGTATTAAGGAGATGCTCCGTTATGTAAAGGGCAACAAATACCTGCTGGTTTATTATCTGGCATTCCTGATGAGAGGTGTTTTTAACGTAATGAACGCCTGGGGGCTTTATGTAGCCAGATACTGCCTTGGTGATGAAGCGATGCAGTCTTTAACCAGCGTACTGTGCTTTGTACCATCCCTGCTTGTTGGCGCGGCAATTCCGTTCCTTTGTAAAAAGATGGACAAGTTTAAGCTGTTTTATATTTCCATGGTGGCAACCGTGGTGGCTAATATCATCCGGTGGATAGCGGGCTACGACAACACCATCATTTATCTGGTGGTAAATGTGCTGGCCTATATTCCGAGCGGCATGGCAGGAACCCTGCTGTTTATGTTTACGCCGGACTGTGCGGAATACGGCCACTATAAGAGTGGCATCAGCTGTCCGGGAATTACTTTCTCGGTACAAACCTTTTTCTGTAAATTGGAAGGTGCGGTAATGACTGCCTTTGCAGCCCTGGCTCTTGGGATGCTTGGCTTTATTTCCGGTGAAAATGCAGTGCAGGCACCGGATTTTCCGGAAAAGTTGTGGACTGCCAGCTGTATTCTTCCAACCATCGGTGTTATTTTGGCGTTGATTATTCTGCGCTTCTATAAGCTCAATGATCATGATGTAGAGCTGATGGCAAAGTGCAATGCGGGAGAAATCACCAGGGAAGAAGCGGAAAGCAGGATGAAGAACAAGTATTAGGTTTCAAGCAGTATTTATTCCTTGCAAATTTTGACAAGAAAGTATAAAATATTTATAAACAAAGTGAACAAATTCTAAATGCGAGGATACTACTATGCTAAAGAAAAGACCGGATGGCAGATTGGTAAAAACCGTTCCGCCAATCATGAAAATCATGCCGTATATTATGAAAACCCGCACCGACTCCATGAATATGTACGATGATACATTTAACTGTGAAGTGTGGGATTCCTATATCAAAGAAAAAGAGGCAGAGGGTCTTAAAATGACCTACATGCACATTTTCATTGCCGGCGTAGTCCGTATGATTGCCCTGCGTCCGCAGTTAAACCGTTTCATCATGAACGGCCGCGTATATACCCGCCGGAAAATTTATGTGAGCTTTGTAGTGCATCCGAAGCTTTGCGACGGCGATACGGAAACTACCATAAAGCTGGAGTTTGAGGGCACCGAAACTATTCAGGAAATTGCGGAGGTTATCAACCGCAGAATTAAAGAAGAAACCACCGACCGTAAGGGCGAAAACGGCACCGATAAGCTGGCCAAGGTGCTGACCAACATTCCGGGTCCGATTATCCGTTTTGCCGTAAATACCCTGATGTGGATGGACCGTCATAACCTGCTGCCTAAGGCAATTATTGATTTAAGTCCGTTCCACACCTCTTTCTTTATTACCAATTTAAAGTCGTTAGGCATTAATTATATTTTCCATCATACCTATGAGTTTGGCACCACCGGCCTGTTTTTTGCCATCGGTAAGGAACAGAACCATGTGGATTTGGACAAAGAGGGAAATATCATCAGTGAAAAGAGAATGGGCTGGGGGCTTGTTACCGACGAACGTTTCTGCGACGGTCTGTACTTTGCCTTGTCCCTGCGCCAGTTAAGAAAGTTTATGAAAAATCCGAAGATTTTGGAGACTCCGCTGGAGGCCAAGGTGGAGGATGTAGAGTAAAATACAAAAGGTATATTCCACGCGCTCCTCGGCCGATGCATGCATCGCCGAAAGTTGCAGCTTTGGAATATACCTTTTTTTGTACGTAAAGTTCAGTAGGATTAGTATTTTATAATATAGTAAATTACATACGCCCAGTTAAAGAAACCGTGCAGAATTGCCCAGCCGATGGACTGCCATTTGGCATAGGAAATAATCATGGCAAGGGCAGCGCCCATGCTTAAGCCTTCCTTTGGACCAATCTGGACATTGCGGCTTACCTGGACAATGCGTTCCTTTCGTTCGCTTCCGTAAATGATGCGCTCCACGGATACGTCAAAAATTTCTGCCAGGCGTGTTAAGGTTTCAATATCCGGCTGGGTTTTGCCGGTTTCCCAGTTGGATACTGCCTGGCGGGTGACATTTAACTTTTCTGCCAGTTCATCCTGAGTCATACCTCTTTCTTCACGAAGTTTCTTAATGGAATTACTTACGATGTTCATATTAATCCTCCTTGTTTTTACGGAGTAAAAATGCCCGCCCGCCGATTGCGGGCAGAGGATTTATTCTCCTTTTTTCCCTACTATATTATTTCATTGACAACGGTAGCATGCGTTGTCTTTGTTGGCTTCACTATAGCAAAAAGCTTCTGAATTGGCAAGCAATGTTTTGTTGCGCCCAGTGTTTATGCGGGTTTGCGGCGGATTTGCATTTTTTGTGTTTTTTTTCTTGTAAAAAGAAGAATTACGCATTGCATAACTGAAAACGATACGCTATAATAAAATCAGAGAAAGTCATTATTGTTTTTAATTCATTTATTCTAGGTAGAGCAAATAATCTTTGGAAAATGGTTTTCTTCAAAATCCCCACATTATAATTTTATACAGAAGAGGAGAAGGGCTTGTATTTTGTAGGAAAACTAAATAAAGAAATCTTTCGCTGTATCTCAGAGAATATCCGCACGGATGAGGTGATTATTTTAGAAGATAGAATTAATCATATTATTGAACGCCGAGGGGAAGAGTTTTATAATAAATATTTTGGTATATTTAAACAAATAGTTGAGGAACCGGATTATATTTTTCGGGACAATGAGAATACAGCGCTTGTATGCAAAAGAATAGAAGATGATGGAAAGGTCATAAATTTGGTCGTACGCTTAGTGCTTCCAATGGATGATCCAGAGTACAAAAATTCGATTATTACAGCGATAGGTGAAAATGAAAGTAGATTTCAGCGCCGATTGAGAAACCATATACCTCTTTACAAACGGGACTAAAAAAGTTATAATCGAGTATACTAAAGAAGCTTTATCCAGATAATTATCTGAGGTGGTAAATTTCGTGGCGACCACACGCCGCTGGTATTGACAAGGGAAACCTGAGAGATGCAGGAGAGTGCTACGCCTGCCAGATAATTATCTGGGTTAGCCAATAAATGTTCTTTTTTAGTCAGTTCGTAAGAACTGGCTTTTTATAATTTTATGATAAAATACAAGTAGAGATAAACAAACCTGCCGGAAAGGAGGCATTCCATGAAAAACCGAAAACTTATTATAGCAATAATTGTTGCAGCAAATTTCGTTATCGTTGGAGCAATATTTTGGAGGGTATTCTTTACAGAAAACAAAGTACCCCGTGAATTCCCGGCATTGCCGCCAAAGAGGGTTGAAAAAGAATTGCAGGAGGCAGCTCTGAAAAAATGGGGACATGGGTTTTCCTGGACGCAGCTTGATTCGGAAGGTAACCTAAGTGAAGGCGGAGCCAGATATTATGGTACTTACGGAGACTGTGTTGCTGTTTTTCAACCAACGATGCTGTGCTGGGTGGAGACAAAACAGGTTGCAGATTCCGAATTTACCCACAGCTCCTCCTTTGTTATTTGGATTTATCATGACGGAGAATTCTGTACCATAGAAGAAACATGGGAACAAGGCTTGCTTACCAAAGAGCAGGTGGCACTGATGGCAGAATACCATGAAAAAGCAGTAGAATATTTCAGGGAGTACTATCAGGCGCAGTTGCCGGAGTAGAACATCCCAGACGAAAAAAAGGCGCTCCTTACGGAACGCCTTAATTTTTTTAATATTATAACTGAGGACCTGCAGCTACAAGTGCCTTACCAGCGTCGTTGCCTTCGTACTTAGCGAAGTTCTTGATGAATCTTCCTGCTAAGTCCTTAGCCTTAACTTCCCATTCGGAAGCATCAGCGTAGGTGTTACGAGGGTCAAGGATGTTTGTATCAACACCAGGAAGCTCTGTAGGAACTTCAAGGTTGAACATAGGAATGCTCTTTGTGTTAGCCTTGTTGATGTCGCCGTTAAGGATTGCGTCGATGATACCACGGGTATCCTTAATGGAGATACGCTTGCCGGTGCCGTTCCAACCTGTGTTTACAAGGTAAGCCTTAGCGCCGTTAGCTTCCATCTTCTTAACTAATTCTTCAGCATACTTAGTTGGGTGTAACTCTAAGAATGCCTGACCGAAGCAAGCGGAGAAGGTAGGAGTTGGCTCAGTGATACCACGCTCTGTACCTGCAAGCTTTGCGGTGAAACCGGATAAGAAGTAGTACTGTGCCTGCTCTGGAGTAAGAATAGAAACAGGAGGAAGTACGCCGAAAGCGTCTGCGGAAAGGAAGATAACATCCTTAGCTGCAGGAGCTGCGGAAACCGGCTTAACAATGTTGTCGATATGTGTGATTGGGTAGGAAACACGTGTGTTTTCTGTTACGCTGTCATCGGAGAAATCGATCTTGCCGTCCTTATCTACAGTTACGTTCTCAAGAAGAGCATTTCTCTTGATAGCCTTGTAGATGTCCGGTTCGGATTCAGGATCAAGGTTGATAACCTTTGCGTAGCAGCCGCCTTCGAAGTTGAATACACCGTTGTCATCCCAGCCGTGCTCGTCGTCACCGATGAGGAGACGCTTAGGGTCTGTGGATAATGTGGTCTTACCTGTACCGGAGAGACCGAAGAAAAGAGCGGTGTTTTCGCCGTTCATGTCGGTGTTAGCGGAGCAGTGCATGGAAGCGATGCCCTTTAATGGCAGGAAGTAGTTCATCATGGAGAAGATACCCTTCTTCATTTCGCCGCCGTACCATGTATTTAAGATAACCTGTTCTTTGCTGGTGATGTTGAATGCAGCAACGGTTTCGGAGTTAAGGCCTAATTCCTTGTAGTTTTCAACCTTAGCCTTGGAAGCGTTGTATACGATGAAGTCTGGCTCAAAGTTTGCAAGCTCTTCATCAGATGGCTGGATGAACATGTTCTTTACGAAATGTGCCTGCCAAGCTACTTCCATGATGAAACGAACGGAAAGTCTTGTGTCTGCGTTTGCACCACAGAAAGCGTCGATTACGAATAATCTCTTGTTGGAAAGTTCCTTAACAGCGAGGTCCTTACAAACTGCCCAAGTGGATTCGCTCATTGGGTGATTGTCGTTCTTGTACTCGTCTGTTGTCCACCATACAGTGTCCTTGGAGTTTTCGTCCATAACGATATACTTATCCTTAGGGGAACGACCTGTGTAGATACCGGTCATAACGTTAACTGCGCCAAGCTCAGTTACCTGACCAACTTCATAGCCTGTTAAGTCAGCCTTTGTTTCTTCTTCAAATAATACTTCGAAAGAAGGGTTGTGTACGATTTCAGTACTGCCAACGATGCCATACTTTGTTAAATCGATGTTTGCCATTTTGCCATATACCTCTTTTCATAATATTTTTAACCGGGCTCCAAAGAAAGTCCAAGGTTACCCATGTTAATTTATCCCATATTATAAAGGAAGGGCGGCGATTCGTCAATATTGAATTTGATAAATTTTTCACTAAATATTGCGAAAAAAGAGTTTCTGTTAAAACGCAAGATTTGGTTAGAAAACTTGCACAAAAAAAGATGAAGAAATTCTACATTGCAAAATCAGGATATGTATGGACAAGGAGATATTACGAAGATATAATAGAATTATCTTCAAAATTCTTTGAAAAAGGAAATTTCAAGGTAAAATCCCAAAACAATGAAAAACTGAATATGGAACTTAAGGGTATTTTTATATTGACTTATTGATACTAAATATAGTATCATAATAAGAGAAAGGCTGGAGTAGTGTCAAAAACGGAGAAACTCATTGAAAAAATGCGTCGTCAGCCTAACGGAATCCGGCTAGAGGAGGCAGAAAAGGTATTAAAGGTTTATGGATACGAGTTGGTTAGGCAAAAAGGTAGCCATGGACAGTATTTAAATTTATTAACGGGAGACGTCATTACAATTAAGCGGGAAAGCCCGTTGAAAAAAGCATATGTTATGGATATTTTATACAGAATCGACAACAAATTTTAAGGAGGGCTGCGAATATGGAATTGCAGGATTATATGAAATTGCCTTATACAAGACTGGTTCAGGAAATGCATGATGAAAGCGGTCATTATTTTTATGGTCGTATTTTGGAACTGGACGGCTGCCAGAGCACCGCAGATACGTTGGATGAACTATATACAAGTTTAAATGAAGCAATGGAAGGATATTTAGAAGTAAAGCTGGAGCACAATTTACCGATACCTGTACCGGAAGCAGTGAGTAATTACAGTGGAAAGTTTGTTGTACGTTTACCAAAATCGTTGCATCAGCGGTTGGCAATTGAAGCGGAGCAGGAGGGCGTGAGCCTGAATCAGCTGGCTCTTTATAAACTGGCAAGATAAATACAGAGGCTGCGAAAATCTCTAAAAATAGGGGTTTTCGCAGTTTTTAATTTAAAAGACAAAAACAGGTTGACAATGTAGTACACCTGTGCTATATTAAAATTGTACTACAAGTTAGTACGTCTTGAAACACCTATATAGGAGAGGAACCTCGCGAATTCCTCGAACATCAAGAATGAAATGGAGAA
>JAZNXI010000140.1:0-7418 GCA_045593825.1 Lachnospiraceae bacterium | reverse complement strand
GTTTCTGGCATAATTGACCGCCGATGACAGGGTACATTTGTAATCCATAATAAACACCTCTTTCTTTGAATACGCAATCTTTTTGATTGTTTCATGAGAGAGGCAATATTCCTCCGCCAGCTGCCCGATGGTTACGCCGTTACGGAACTTTAACTGGATGTCCAAATTCCGCTTCTGCAGATACTGCCGGTAACCGGAGGCTTCTCCCCAGTCCTCTTTCTTTTCCTCTGGAGAAGGTATGTATACTAATTTACCGGACACGTACTTTTGAATCTGCTTTAGCAGCCGCTCCGGGAAAATATCTTTTCCGTTTTCGTATTTCAAAATAATCACCTCTCTAAATATTCTCAGAACATGTTTTGTGGCCACAATATTGCCCTGAACAATTTAGAGTATACAGTATCAGAGGTAAAAATTAAATTCTTAAATTGTGTTAAAGTGTTTTTGACCTAATCCTCAAACTCCGCTTCATGCTTCTTAAAGAATTCATAATACGCCCGCACATTGGCAAGCTCCGTCCATCGCTTCACACAGGCCTTTTCGCCGGACAAATCATAAATCTTGGCATCACGCATAGCGAGGAAAAACGGCGAATGGGTAGCAATCACAAACTGGCATCCAAAGAACCGCACCGAATCCTCTAAAAACTTTACCAGCTCCATCTGACGCTCCGGAGACAGGCTGTTTTCCGGCTCGTCTAAAAGATATAAACCGTTTTCCTGAATCTTATTGGTAAAGTACATGAGTGCACTTTCTCCGTTGGAACGCTCCCTGATATTACTACCGAGATAGTCCCTGACATACTGTGATTTGGTCTTACGTCTGGCAGCCGTCACACGTTTTAACTGCTCGTAATCGTCCAAAGAATGCAACTGGAAGCGGGGCGCAAAGGGATCGGTCAATCTGCGGTATTCTTCCAACAAATCTTCCCTGGAATTATCAATGCCTTCATTGAGGCTCCGTAAATTCAGCATAAAGTCAAACACATCATCACTGGTAATAATGCGGCTGTCCTTTGGAATCTCCCGCTCGGATGCATAATAACAAAGCCCTGTATACCCTTCAAAAAAGGCAGACCGGTTGTACAATGCATCCCGCTGCAATCCAAGTTTTTCTGCCATGATATTCAGTGCCGTAGTTTTGCCGGAACCATTACCGCCATACAAAATGGTGACCGGCTCGAAATTGAGACACTTCAACTGATGCTCCGACAGAATTTTGAAGGGATAATAAGTATCATAGCAGGTTTTCTTTTGTTTTAAGATATAATCGAATTCCTCATCTGCATCCGGGAATTCAAACTGGGATAAATAAAGCATTTTTACACCTTTTACACTTCTGCCAACATCTTTGCCGGATTTTCTGCTGCCTTGACCTTACCAAATGCCTTGACAATCACACCATTTTCATCAATCAGATAAGTAGTGCGCACCACGCCCATAGTGATTTTACCGTACATGTTCTTTTCCTGCCACACATCATAGGCTTTGATTGCGGCAAGCTCTGTATCAGAAAGTAAGGTAAACGGCAGACCAAACTTTTCTTCAAACTTCTTGTGGGATGCCACGCTGTCCTTACTGATACCGATAACCACGGCACCTTTTTCCGTAAACTGCGGATACAGTTCCGCAAAGCCGCAGGCCTGCTTAGAACAGCCGGAGGTATTATCCTTCGGATAAAAGTATAACACTACCTTCTTGCCCTTATAATCCTCTAATGTATGAACGATTCCGTTCTGATCCGGCAAGGAAAATGCCGGTGCTTTTGTTCCGACTTCTAACATGGTTTTACTTCTCCTTTTTTTACAACTTCACATTACTTCTTACAAAACTCTACTAAAGGCTTCACCGCCTCTTTCTTAGCATTATCTGCGCCATTGAAGGTTTTTATAATGTATAAATCTTCTTCTGTCTTTTCCGGCTTCTTTTCGATGGACTTCTTTAACATTTTCATCATAGTCCGCATGATAAAGTTTACCTTTTCCGGACGATAGCCGCCTTCGAAGTAGAAGAACCGTTCTGCATCAAATCCGTTGTCTGCAATAATTTTATTTGCCACTTCCGCTACGGATGGTGCCATACCTACCGCAAACAGCACCACATTTTTAGCGTTCAGCTTCACAAACTTATCATATCCCATCACCTTTCCGGCGCACATCCAACCGCCGAAAATCACCTGGTCATAGTCTGCAAGGTCTACTGATTTTGCATTTTTTAAGGCAACACTTTCACACTGTAATTCTTCTGCAAGCCAGGCGGCATACTGAGCTGTAAAGCCGGTGCCGCTTTCATATAGTACAATTCGTTTCATTACAATCCTCCTGGTCTAAAACTATTTATTTGTTGGAAACATGATATTACCACTCTTTATTTCAGGTTATAATAACTTGTTCTTACTGCCTAAATTATACGGACAAATGTCCCGACACTTATGGCAGGATATCCTCCAGTCCTGTTTTTCTTTATCTTCACCAAATGCGTAATCCCAACATGCTCCCTGATTCATTTCCGGCTGTTCCAGAGCATTCACCGGACACGCATTCACACACAAATTGCAGTTTGTGCAGACCTGCTCAATTAACGGATCTGCTTCCAGTTCTACATCCACCATTACTGCGCCTAACCATAGCATACTGCCAAATTCCGGTGTAATCAATAAAGAATGTCTGCCAATAGTTCCAAGTCCTGCTGCCTGTGCCGCATGCTTTTGTGAGATAATGGACCGCCAGCGGTTAGTATTACTGTCCCACTCACTTTCGTTTGTAGGAATTGGTACTGCCAGTATGCCCTCCTTTTCCAGGCGGATGCACAAATCAAGTGCAATTGCGTCCATTTTTGGCGTAAGTGAGTTACGTATTCTTGTATAGACCGCAGAAGTATTGCACTGCAAGGCTCCTACCGGAAACCGGCATGCAAAGGAAATTACGGACTTGCACTGCGGAAAAACATCCAAAGGATGATACCCTTTTGGTGCTTCCGAAAAACGATCAATGCTTGCAATGCCGCATAAGTCGGCACCAAGGGAAATAACAAGTTCTTTGATATGTTCTTTTGTCATACTTTTATACCTTCTTCATTAAAAGATATTTAAATTATATCATAATATTGGGTTATTAAGCAAGAAAAATATTCGAAAATTTGTTCGGTTTTTATTGAACTAACTGACGCATTGTGTTATAATATGTCTAGGTGCGGTCGCCCCTTGAGAAAGGGGGTTATGCCTATGCAGTATGTTACATATGAAGAACTGTTTACGTTTGGAATGTTAATCATTGCTCTCATAGGTCTCGTAGTCGAGATATGTCATAAACACAAAAAATAACCGCCCCGGTCTGGTAAACTATGGCGGTTATTTTTAATCACTATTACCAAGGGGCGCTACCGCACCATCCTTTTCTGTGTTTAGTATATCACGTACTCCTTCTTTTTGCAAGCAAATTCATTTCACCCGGTACACCATCTGTACCTCGTCATGATAGCTTCCGAAAATTCACCTCTGCCATCACACCGTAGTGGTCGCTGGCCGCATAACCGGTTTTCTTAGAAATTTCTGTTCCGAATAATTTTACGGACTCAAGTTCCGTTTCATTCCAATGATCCATAAGATAAATCCGGTCCATAACCTCCGGCGCATAAATACTCTTCTTGCCCGCCCACCGTGGATTATGTACAGTATCCAGCGTTGGTTTTACCGCTTCGCCGATACGTGCCGCATATGCCTTTGCCAGGTCGTTCCAACAAGGATTTGCCTCATAACCGTGTACCGTCTGTTCACCACATAAATACCGGTCTACGGAAGAACCGGTGTCACTGTTAAAGTCTCCGAGCAAAATATGGAAGTCAGCATTCTGCTCTTTGAGATGCCGGTCAATGGCCAAAATCTGATGCTCCCTTGCCGCCACCGAGTCCCACGGAAGATGCACGTTGGTTAAAGAAAACCTCATGCCATCCACCATAAAAAACGCATTCATTGCGATGCTGTTGGCATAATTCTCCCTCTGATACAACGCTTCCAAAAAAATCAGCGGATAACGGCTTAAGATTGCCATCCCCTCTTCCTCTCCCGGATACTGCATAAATGCATGATGTACATAACCCGCTTCCGTTGCCAGGTGCTTATTATAAAACTCCGTAGATACCTCTTGTAAACCGATGATATCCGCATCCACCGCGCAGATTTCTTCAATTATCTGCTTTGCCCGAAGTTCTAAAGTCGCTTCATCATTCCAAATGTTATAAGTTGCTATTTTCATTTTTCTGCCTTTCTCAATTGTCATTTTTATATTCTACGTACCAACTCGGCACTACTTTCTCAAAGCCATCATAATGCTCCATTGCCGCCAGGCACCGTCTTACCATGCCGTCAATATCCTCTTGCCCGAATTTCTCCGCCCACTTGATGGAATATAGTGACGCATGGGCCACATACACCGCCAGCGTCTCCCAGAACTGCATTGGTACTTTGTCATCAAAATAGGCGTCAATCTGCCCGATGCAATATGGCACACTGACTTCCACGCCAAAGCTTTCCAGCTTGTAAAACTCCTCGTACGGGTCACCCACCTCCCAGCGGTTGAAATCAATCACACCAAGGGCTTTATTCGGAGTCAGAATCAGATTGCCCGGATGAAAATCCCCGTGCATATATACCGGCGGCTCCAGCCAAAGCTTGTCGATGTTGTCTTTTACATACTGTATTGCGGTTTCATCATTTGCAATGCGCACCCGAGACTGCTCATAACGCTCTAATTGCGCCAATTTCTTCACTTTCTTGGTCTGGGCAGGAATATCCTCCTTCGCTACCGAAATGCTGTGAATTTGGCGCAGAATGCGTCCTGCACTGCGTCCAAGCTCGTACTGTTCCTCTTCCGAAAGATTTGGCAAGGCTTCTTCCAAATCCTCACCATCGACCCAGGTAAGCAGCATATAAGTATGCTCACCGTTGTCACACAAGCCAAAACCAAGGGGTTTTGACATTTCAAAGCCAAGCTCTGCGTATTTGCAGATGATTTCGTACTCCTTTTTCTTCTGCGGGGAGCTTTCCGCCTCTGCTATGCGAAGAAGCAGTTTTTCCCCTGCTTTTGTTTTTACTATGTATTTTTTATCTGTGGACCAGCCTTTACTAAGTAATTCTACACTCTCCCAGGTGTCGAAGCCCGGGATATCACTAAATTGTTTGTTCATGTTATTACACTCCATACACTACCACACCGATGCATGCCGAAATAATAATCAGCATGATTGGTGACGGTTTCTTTATCTTAAATTGCGGTAATATGTACATTATGATTGCCAGAACCGCTGTAATCAAAAGTGCCCGGACATCCATGCTTTTCCCAACAAAGCAATGACTTACCATCATATATAATCCGGTTGCCAAAATGATACCGACGATACAAGGCTTCATACCCTGCAACACCGCCTGTACCGCCGGATGTTTAATCGCATGCTTCAATACCGCCGTGATAAGCAGCATAATTACAAAAGAAGGAATCACCACCGCCGTGGTAGCAATGAGACTTCCTAAAATTCCTGCCTGAGTACTTCCCACATAGGTTGCCAGATTAATCATAATCGGCCCCGGTGTGGATTCGCTGACTGCAATCATGTAGGTTAGTTCTTCCTCTGCAAGCCACCCATACTGTAACACCACATCACGAATGAGCGGAATGGCACCGTAAGCTCCGCCAAAGGCAAAGCAACCAACATATAAAAATCCAAGAAACAGTTCTAAATAAATCATGCTTTCCCGCCTCCCTTCGCAAAGTATACCGCCAGACTGACTACCGCGGCAGTAAGCATTACAAGTACAGAAGAAATGCGTACAGAAAACAGATTAATGCAAAGCATTGCTACCAAGCCAAATAACATCAACCCACGCGCAAGCTTCTTTGCCGGCATTTTCTTTAACATCTTTATTCCTGCATCAAAGATGAGTAGACCAACACCAATCTTAATGCCTTGAAAAGCGTTGGCAATCAGGGTAATTTCCATAAACTGCTCCAAGAACAGAGAAATCAGGAAGATGATGACAAAGGACGGCAGCACCATGCCAACCGTAGCCGCCAAAGCTCCCACAACACCTGCACGTTTATATCCCACATGAGTTGCTGTGTTAATGGCAATCGGTCCCGGTGTGGACTCCGCTATAACCGCGATATCCATCATCTCGTCGTGGGTCATCCACTTTTTCTGCTCCACGCAGGTGTTTTCAATAATGGCAATCATGGCATATCCACCCCCAAAAGTGAACAGCCCGATTTTTGCAAAACATAGAAATAATTCAAGTAATATATTCATTGTTTTTCTTCTTTCTCTTTATTTGCGCACTACATAGAGATACCGCGCCATGTTCTTTTGAAATTCCTCATAAGACACCTGCGCATACTCCGTCTGCCCAATCAGCATCTCGTACCAGTTTTGATGCCCCTCTGCTGCAAATTCCTGCTTATGTTTTTCCGCAGCTGCACGTTTTTTGTGAAGTAGTTCATAGGTTTGTTTTGTAATATCCTCTACCTCATACTGCATTCCGTTTTCACGCAGTGCTTCCGCCAACACCGTTGTATGGGCATCTTTTGTTTTGGGCATGACATCACCTTCCTGATAGCCCACAAAGAGAACGCCATTTGGCTTCAACCAGCGTTTTACCTGCGCTACAAAAGAAGACATATCCTTAGCAAAATACATGGTATCCATGGAGGTGATGACATCGAACTGTTCTGCTTCGTACTCAATTTCTCCAATAATGCCTTCTCGAAATTCGGAGTTTTCCGGATACCGTTTTTTAGCTGTTTCGATAGCCTTTTCCGAGTAGTCGAAGCCGTGGATAAATGCTCCTGTCTTCTTTTGCAGGTAACCAAGCATCTTGCCGTTGCCACAGCCGATGTCTAAGATATGTATGTTATCCTGCTTCGGTATGTATTGTAAAATTTTATTAATTTGTTCTATATCACTAAACCCATCCTGGGAAAAATCCTCACCGAAGGCATCTCTGCAAAAGTTTTGAAAAGCGTTGGACTTTGCTGCCATGGTGTAAAATTCTTCGTAGGCATCATAAAAAAGTAAGTCGTTTTTATTTATGATGTACTCATCCGACCAAAGCTGCACTTCTATATAGCCATGCTTTTCCCGGATTTCTTCCATGAATTCTTCCAAAGTTCCTTGGTGCTCTTGTACTTTTTGTAACAGCTCTTCTTTTGAAAGCATTTGAAGGTTGCCATTCCGCTTTAATGTGGACATGCTGTCTCCTAAAGTAAAACTAATGTGCTCCGAAGCGATTTTCGAAAGAGGTACTTTCGTCACAATGCCATTATCAAACCATGCATCCAGATACTCACTTCCCTGCAATACAAAAGAAAGGGGATGTTCTTCACAGGGTTTTCCACCCAAGGATACAAACCGTTCGTATAGCAACTTATC
>JAZNXI010000139.1:0-6041 GCA_045593825.1 Lachnospiraceae bacterium | reverse complement strand
GCTGTATCTGTTTTCTCCTCTTTGCTCCCAACAAAGCAACTGGCAATTAATATGCCAACGCCAAGGAGAACAAAAATGATTTCTATCGGTGACATAGAACTCTCCCCATTATATTGTTATTTCAAAGGTACATCCGTACAGTTTTTTTCTGTCTTCTTTTTCCTGCTCTTCCCGTTTTTTACGTTCTTTCTCCTGCTGCTGGGAATAAGCATTGTTACCTTTTTCTTTCGCATCGTATTTGAAAGGAGTTTCGTCTTTTTGGTCCGCTTTTTCAGTACGCTGCATTTTTTGTTCAGATTGTTGTTGTACTGTACCGGCTATTTGTGCCTGCTGGGCGTTCTCCTTTTGCATCTGGGAGGTACGCAGTAATGATACTTCCTGAGATTTTGGAACCATGGCCAAAGCTTCATATGGAGTGATTGCCATAAAAACGCCTCCTTCCTAAATACTATGTTATACTTTTTTTAGTAGCTTTCAATTTTAACGTCGCCCTGTGACTTCACAAAACGACAGTATGAAGTCTCATTTTTAACATAATATACTGCATTGGAAATGGTGAGCTTTACTCCCGGATGTGCCGTGCTGCTTACCTTTACAATACCACCCTCGTAGTTGTCGATAGATTCTTTTAAAACCTTCATACGTTCAACGATTTCTGCTTCATACTTTGTCATTCTGTCTCTGGCTTCATTTGCCTTTTTAAACTGTAATAATTTATCCGGCGGAAGCTTTTCGCCAAGTTTGATTCGCTTTGCAAGAGCCATAAGCACCTGGAGATTTTTCTCCTGCTCATCTTTAATATTTTCCTGCTCTTTGCCAAGTTCATGATATTCGGTAATAATGGCAGGTTCAATACCAACCTCGATACTGGTGGAAGTTCCCATGGCAGAACCAATGGTTTTTGCAGAAACCATGGAACCGGAACGTATTACTCCACCGGTAATAAAGCCTTTTTTACCATCTACAGTAATATCTCCCTTAGCAGAAACCGTACTATGCATAATAGCATCTGCAGAAACATAACCGCCTGCTTCTACGGTAGCACTTTCGATAAAACGGGAAATGACATTACCATTGGCTTTTAATACACCACGGTCCATTCCCTGAATACCGCGTTTTAAAATAATATGGCCACCTGCTCTTAAGTTTGCACCTTCTACAACACCTTCAACCACAATATCGCCCTTGGCAATGATACTGAATCCGGCTAAAACATTACCGTGAACCAGCACGTTACCTTCATATTCAATATCGCCGGTGGAAGTATCAACATTTGCAGGAACCTCATACATGTTGGATACAAATATCTGCTCTCCTTCTACAGTAGCATGGCCGTTTACTTCGGAATATGCTTTTAATCCATCTTCGGAAAGCTTAATATTTTTACCGACACGTAAAATTTTCTGTTTTACTTTTACAGGACGTAACAAACCACCACAAACATCAATACCCGGCTTACCCTGTACCGCAGGCTTTAACTCAGCAAGTAAATCGCCCGCAGAGACCGTACTGATAATATCCAGGTGATGGAAGTCTACGCTACCATCTTCATTCACCTTTGGCTTCTGGGTTAAATCGGTATTAAAGAAAAATGTGATTTCCGCATCCGACCCTTCTACTTGTTTTGTTGCTTCAGCAAGAATAACACTATCGGTATACTGTCTTTCATCTAAAAACGCTGCAATATTATTCTCTGCAACACCATACTTTACACCGGAACGTATCATTTCAGAAACAATATCATCCCGATCTAACAAATGCCCCCCTTCGGTTGGCGGATAAAAACGGCCTCTTGCAAGCAACTGTTCTCCGGTTATGGATACAACAACCGTTTCATTTACAGGAGGAATCTGCTCATTCTTTATTACAACTTCACGAACGGAAAGTAACGGCTTTTTAAGTTCTTCACGTACAATTACCTTTTCATAACCACCGATAATCACTTTATCCAGATAAGTTTCTACTTCATCTATAATCAGTGGTCTTCCGCCCTCAACCGGTGGATATAAGGTAAGAACTGTACCGTTTGGACGGACATTCAATTTCACATATGCATTCTTTGCCATTCTTTCCTCCTAAAAAAACAATTCGATATTTGCACCAAGTTTTAAACGAAGCTTTTGAATTGCCTTGGTATGAAGCTGCGAAATTCTGGATTCCGAAACCTCCAATACAGCGCTGATTTCTTTTAATGTCAGCTCTTCGTAATAATACAACAAAATAACTTTCTTTTCTTTTTCTGTTAAGGATTCCAGCGTATCCAGTAAAATTTGCCGGATTTCCTGCTTTTCATAAATCTGCTCCGGCTGATGATATTCTTCCGCACCGTCTGCAATGGAGCTTATACCACCTTCATTGCCCTGCTCCATATAGTCATCCAAAGATACCAGACCCGCAGCCTTTGTCTGGGCCTGCCAGGAATCTAACTCATCTACGGAAATTTCCAGTTCAGCCGCAATTTCTTCGTCTGTTGCCAGTCGTCCGGTTTCAGCTTCGATTTTATTATACGCAGCATCAATCCGTTTTTGTTTCTGACGTACTGTACGGGGAAGCCAGTCCATTTTACGGATTTGGTCTAAAATTGCTCCACGGATTCGTAAGGATGCATACGTCTCAAACTTAACGCCCTTGCCGTAATCAAATTTATCTATGGCATCAATTAAGCCAAAAGTGCCATAGCCTACCAAGTCATCATACTCAACGTTATGTCCGAGATACATACTCAACTTACCAGCAACAATTTTAACGAGACCGGCATATTCGATTATAATTTTTTCACGCAGTTCTGCGCTTGGTTTTTTTGAAAATTCCAGCCAAAGCTTTTCTTTCTCATCCTGATTCATAAACCTTCGACCATGCCTTTCTCATATACTCACTATTCTAACGAAATATTATCATCAAAATCAGTTGTAGAATTATTCTTTGAAGCAATTTCTTCCTGCTCCGCAAGTTCCTTCTGTTTTGCCTCATACTCAGCCTGTGCCAGAAGCGCAGCCCGGTCTTCAGCATCACGGTTAATTGACAAAATTAATTTTTTTACGATTAATCCTATCAGATAAAACACCACCAATGTACCAAGTACAAGCAACAAGGTAGTCATCATCGAAAAATCATATACAATACACGCTATACTGATAACGGAACCGGCAGAAAGCATAATAATCAAAGGAATATTTCTTCCTTCTTCCATAAATCACCCCTCCTTGGGAACTAAATTTTATACGGAGTTTTACCCACAGATTTTACTAAAAGTTCTCCGGTTTCCGGATAAAATTCAATGGTTCTACCGGAATTTTTTCCGGTATCCTCTGCTATAATCGGTATTTGAAGCTCTTTTAATTTTAATTTTGTAGCCTCTACATTACGGTCACCCACCCGCAACATATCATTATCTGATTTAAATGCGAACATTTGGGCTCCGCCTGCAATTTTAGCAACAAGATTTTTACGCACTGCCCCTAGAGCAATGACACTTTTTAGCAAATCTTCAATACCCGTATCTGCAAACTTTGCTCTGTTTTCATTGTTTTTTATTTTTGTACTGTCCGGGAGCATTACATGAACCATACCACACACTTTTTTAGCCGGATCATACAACACTACGCCTACACAGGAACCAAGTCCCAGGGTTGTGATTGCATCCGGCGGCAAGCAGGTGTTCAGCTCTGCCATTCCAATTTTAATCATATTTCCCATGCGTTTATCATCCTATACCAAGAGAAGCCATAATAGCATCATAAGATGCCATTGTAGGAATCAGCAGGAAATAACCACCGATTTCATTTTCTGCGTCCTCGCCAAACTCTGCTTCAATCATTAAAGCCTTATCTCCAAGCTTTCCAAACTCAATTGCAGGTACGCTAAGAATAGCACCGGCCATATCCATAGCCATGTACGGTACGCTTGCCTGAATCGTAAGTCTAGTCAAATCAGACAAGGAAGAAAGATACGCGCCTGTAATAATATTTCCAATTTCCTGTAAGCAGGACATCTGCATTTCATCTAAGCAGCCGTTTCTATCAACCGGCATAAACATAAGTTTTTCAATCAGATTGTATGCTGCCTCAATTTTCATGATAAACATCATCATACCTTCCACATCTTCGGAAAGGGTAAGAAGAATACCTACAACAATAGTTTCTTCTCCGCCTACCGCCTGCGGAAGCTCATTAAAATCCAGTAACGCTGCCTTTGGAACCTTAATATCTACTTTTTGGTTCAACATCTTTGCCAACGCTGTGGCCGCATTGCCGGAACCGATATTTCCAATTTCACGTAATACGTCAAATTGCATCTCATTTATAACCTGATTTTCTGCCATCGAATCGTTCCTTTCTTAATGATACATTGAACCAACACAAGCCCGCCGGAAAAATCCGGCAGGCTATGTATTCTGTTATGCGTTTTCAGCTTCTTTTTCCATGAAGATTTCACCAATATTCAAAATAGAAATCAGTCTGTCTTCATGCTTTCCTACGCCGGAAAGATATGCGGTACGCTCATCGTTAATATCTCTGGCAACTTTGTCGATCATGTCGTTGCTTAAGGTTAATACTTCTTTTACGGCATCTACAATAATGCCAACAGAAGCCTGAGCATCCGGCTTAATAATTAAAATTCTTGTTTTGTTAGTGTGTTCTGCTTCTTCAAAGTCAAACTTTAAACGAAGACTCATTACGGGAATAACCTCACCGCGAAGGTTAATAACACCTTTGAAAAACGTCTGCGCTTTTGGCACTCTGGTTATTCTCTGCATTCTTACAATGTTATCGATATACTGGATATCAATTCCGTACTGCTCATTACCGAGTTCTACAACAATATACTGCTTAGAATCCATTGTGGATACGTTCTCTGCCATAATCATCTACCTCCTAAACCAAAGTGTTTACGTCAAGAATTAAGGCAACTTCGCCATCACCGAGGATGGTAGCACCACTGATCATCTTGCTGTTGTTGATATACTTACCGATAGACTTAATAACGATTTCCTGCTGACCGATTAAATTGTCAACAACAAAACCGGCAAGCTTATCGCCCTTAGTTACGATAACAACGGTTAAGTTCTCATCCTGACTCTTTACGGATTCCACATCAAGAACCTCATTCAGACGGATTAACGGAATAACCGTACCGCGGAGATTGATAACTTCCTTGGTCTGGACATACTTAACATCGGATACCGGAATATCTTCGATGGTCTGGATGCTGCCAAGAGGAATAGCATATTTTTCTGTTCCGAGTTCTACCATGAGGGACTGGATAATTGCCAGTGTTAATGGCAGGCGGATAATAAAGTTACTGCCCTGTCCTAAAGTGGTACGTACTTCTACGTCACCGCCAAGGCTTTCGATTTTTGTTTTAACAACGTCAAGACCTACACCACGGCCGGATACGTCAGAAATTTTTTCTGCGGTAGAGAAGCTTGGGCGGAATAACAAATCGATAATTTCCTTATCGGACATTGCATCGCCCTGCTCTGCTGTGATGGTACCCTTTGCAATAGCCTTAGCTTTAATCTTTTCTGCATCGATACCCTTACCATCATCCTTAACCTCGATAACAACATTGTTACCTTCCTGGAAAGCATTTAAGATAATGGAACCGGTTTCCGGCTTGCCGAGAGCTGCTCTTTCTTCGTTGGATTCTAATCCATGGTCAGCTGCATTACGGAGTAAGTGTAACAATGGATCGCCGATTTCATCGATAACGGTACGGTCTAATTCGGTATCCTCACCGCTGATATATAATTCCATCTTCTTATCTAACTTCTTGCTGAGGTCACGGATCATTCTTGGGAAGCGGTTAACTACGCTCTCTAACGGAACCATTCGAACCTTCATAACGGAAGTATGTAAGTTGGTGGTAATTCTTTCTAAGTATTCAATCTGCTCATTGAAGCCACTGTTGTCCTGCTTAGAGGAATCATCCGCATTATTGATGGACACAAGACCGTTCTTGGCAATAATAAGCTCACTAACTAAATTCATTAAGTCATCCAGCTTTTCGATATCTACACGTACGGAACGGTTTACCACCGG
>JAZNXI010000138.1:0-17652 GCA_045593825.1 Lachnospiraceae bacterium | reverse complement strand
GCAACTTGTCTTCCTAAGACCGCTTGGCCTCCGACTTGGAACGGAAATGATTATGTATATATTAATTGCTTTCAGGAAAAAGTGGAAAACGGTCCGGAGCTGGCAGTAAAAGTCAGTAACCGGAACTTTGGTGTAGGCTCTGACGGTCTGATTTTAATCTGCCCTTCGGAGATTGCGGATGTAAAAATGGTAATGTACAATGCGGACGGTTCCCAGTCCCAGATGTGCGGCAATGGTGTCCGTTGCGTGGGTAAGTATTCCTATGATTACGGCATTGTGGATAAGGACGTTATAACCGTAGAAACCCTGGCAGGTATCAAAACACTGCAGCTTCAGGTGGAAAACGGTAAAGTGGCAAGCGTTACGGTAGATATGGGCGCTCCTGTTACCAAACCGGCCCTGGTGCCGGTGGTGGCAGAAGGAGACAGTGTGATTGCAAAGCCGGTAGAGGTTTGCGGAAAAGAATATGAAATCACCTGCGTGTCCATGGGTAATCCTCATGCCATTACCTTTGTGGAGGATACTATGGCAGTGGAACTTGAAAAAATCGGACCGGTATTTGAGAATCATCCGATGTTTCCGGAGCGTACTAATACAGAGTTTATACAGGTGCTCAGTGATTCGGAAGTAAACATGCGTGTTTGGGAACGTGGCAGCGGTGAAACCCTGGCCTGCGGTACCGGTGCATGTGCCAGCGTGTATGCCTGCATGTTAAACGGCAAAACCAAAAATGAAGTAACTGTGCATCTTCTGGGTGGAGACCTGCATATCCGGTATGACGAAGAAAGCGGTCATATTTTTATGACAGGACCGGCTGTTACAGTATTTGACGGAGAATTGTTTGAATAATGCCAAAGTTTCCCTGAATTGACGGCAGAAGCAAAGCGTGGTACAATAAACAAAGGCAAGAAATTGTACATAAGTTTAGTTAGGATGGATTACATGAATAAAAAAAATACAAACAAAACAATGTTTTGGCTTACTTTGGCGGTGTTTGCGCTTACTTTGGCAGGCTGCGCCCAGGTGCTGGAAACCGCATCCGACCGGTTTGATGAAGTGGTAAGCAACGTGCTTTCCACCGGTCAGGATTCTTATAGTGACAGTGGGAATGTTGCCATACGTATTTTAACTGCAACACCAACTCCGGGACCAACCCTGTCCCCAACACCAACGCTCACTCCAACACCGACTCCGACACCGGCAAATATTGAACCACCGGGAGAAAGAGTAGATGAAACGGTATATGCGACTTCTACAGTAAACATTCGTTCAAAATGGAATGCAGATTCTTTTGTTGTAGGTGGATTATATGAGAATGATCAGATTCATCGAGTGGCTGTTTTGGAAAACGGTTGGTCTAAGGTAAGCTATAACAGTGAATATGCCTATGTAAGAAGCGATTTCTTAACAACAGAACGGCCGAGTGTTGTCGGTACCGTACATCTGGATACTTCAAAATATGCATATGAAGCGGTATTGAACAATGAGGATGTTATTCTTTTGGGTGTAAAAAATATTTTGCAGAAGCCGGATCTTCCTGCCGGACCGGAAATCACTTGTTTGACTATTGTGTTAAATTATCTGGGTGATTATCCGGATAAAGTTTCTCTGGCAGAAAATTATCTTGTTCTTGCAGAACCGGGTACTGCATCTCCGTATGAGGCATATCTTGGTGACCCTAAGGTGGCAGATGGCAGCTACGGTTGTTATGCCCCGGTTATTGTGGAAGCGGCCAACCGTTATTTTGCGGATAAAGGCAACACAAGAAAAAAAGCGCTGGATGTTTCCGGCAGTACCATGGAAGATATGCTTGAATTTATAAAAAACGGTACTCCGGTTATTGTGTGGGGAACTACAAATCTGGTACCGTCCAAGGTAACCGCAGAATGGGAAATTAACGGAGAAATTATCCGGTGGCAGGGCTATGAGCACTGTATGGTTCTTATGGGTTACAACGGCACAAAGGAAACGGTTATTGTTGCAGACCCGCTCCGTGGTATCGTAGAATTTGACATGGTGAAATTTTACCAGAGATACGCTGAACAACACCATAATGCGGTAATCATATCCAGTAAGTAATAAGGGAATGAGAAAGCATTAAGTTTTATCTTTAGAAATCAAAAAACCATATTCACGTACAGAACATCAGCGATAGCGGTTCTGAGTGAATATGGTTTTTCTGCTTTATAATGGAAGTGTTATTAATTTGTTAATTGGCTCATACTTATGGTACTTGATTCCGGCGGCATCGAACATTCTGCGGGATGCGGTGGTGGAATCCGTATCGTGGTACTTGTCGGAGTAGTAAATAACTTCGCCGACGCCGGACTGAATCAGGGCTTTGGTGCATTCGTTACAAGGGAATAAGGTGGTGTAAACCTTGGCACCCTTAATGTCGCTGCCGGTGTAGTTTAAAATAGCATTTAATTCGGCGTGGCATACATAAAGATATTTAGTGTCTAACGGTGCACCTTCTCTTTCCCACGGAAACTCATCATCAGAGCATCCGGCAGGCATGCCGTTGTAACCTACGGAAAGAATTTTGTTGTCCTTGCTGACAATGCAACAGCCTACGCTTGTGCTTGGGTCCTTACTTCTCTGGGCGGAGAGCAGGGCAATTCCCATAAAATAATCATCCCATTTTAAATAATCCTGACGTTTCATATGAGTTCCGTCCTTTCTTTTGTTCGATTAAATCCAGTGTATCATGAAATGCATTACTGTACAAGCTTCTTCTGTTTGTTTTTATGTACAAAATACAGAGTGAGCAGTACGATGCAGCCAAGCAGTACGGTACCTACGATAATCAGCGCACACTGCATAAAGAACCGTTCCGGTAAAAACAGGATGATTGGATCTTCCGTAGGGGAAAAGAGCCAGTCGTCGTTGTTAAATACGATTTGATGGAACAGTACAAAAATGCGGTTAAAGTCAATGGCACAGGCAAGACCGATAAGCAACGGTAACACACACATAATAACGGGTGAAGCAAGCATCCAGGAGGAGCTGCCCCGGCAATGCTGCATGAAAATCAAACCCGCTAAAAATAAAGGTGTTACAAATAACATGACGAAAAAGATGTTGAAAATAACTTTTACTTCAACAAAATGGGAAACCCCGGAGGCGCTTTCCGGTAAAGACGGAAAATCCAGCTCTTCGGTACAAAACGGGCTGCACCAGTCAATCAGGGCATCATAATTTTCTTTAATCATTTCTACGGGAGCACCGGTTTCTTCTGATATGCGCTCCATTCCCATATAGTAAAACGGGCGGAAGTTAATTGCAAAAACCAGGCCTAAGGAAATAAAAAAAATAAGGAACAGCACACCAATGGCACCGTTGGTCAGCCAGGTAAAAAGCCGGTTGTTTTTGTTGATAAGCCAGGATAACAGAATATTGTCGTTCATGGTAAACCTCCAATACAAGGAATAGTCTATAGTTGTATTTTACTGGCTTTTGCGGTATAATTCAATACAGAAAATGAATCTTTTCGGGAGGTATGTATGGAGAATTTTGATTATAGTATTTTGGCAGACCCAAGGGTGTATCAGGTAAACCGTTTGGCGGCACATTCCAGCCACGGGTTTTACAAAAATAAAAAAGAGGCAGAACTGAAAAAGAGCAGCTTTGTAAAATGCTTAAACGGCATTTGGAAGTTCCACTTTGCAAAGAATTTAGCCCAGACTTTGCCCGGCTTTGAAAAAGAGGAAGTAAACTGCGACAGCTGGGACGACATCCGGGTTCCGGGCAGTATCCAGTTGCAGGGCTACGGTGCGCCGCAGTATGTAAATGTCATGTATCCATGGGATGGTCATGAGCTGATTAAACCGGGTCAGATTCCAACCGAGGAGCATCCGGTGGCAAGCTATGTGACTTATTTTACGGTGGATAAGGCATGGAAAAATCAGCCGGTGTATATTTCCTTCCAGGGTGTGGAAAGTGCTATGGCTCTTTGGTGTAACGGCAAATTTGTGGGCTACGCAGAAGATACCTTTACCCCGTCTGATTTTGATTTAACCCCATACATAAAAGAAAAAGGCGAGAATAAGCTGGCGGTACAGGTGTTTAAGTACTGCTCCGGCTCCTGGCTGGAAGATCAGGATTTCTTCCGCTTTTCCGGTATTTTCCGTGATGTATTTTTATATACCGTGCCAAGTGTACATGTCCGGGATTTGTTCGTAAAGGCCGGTCTGGCTGATAATTACAAAGACGGCACATTGGAAATTGAGGCAGAGCTTACTAAGACTGGTAAAGTGAACTATGCTTTGTATGAGCTTAACGGTCAGGGTGTCATGATGAAGCCTGCAGACAAGGCGGTTGTTTCCGGCAGTTTAAAGGGAAAGTCTTCCCTGCAGAAAGCGTCTGAAACGGTAGAGGCGCCAAAGGCATGGAGTGCAGAAGTGCCAAATCTTTACGAACTGGTATTAGAGGTGTATGACGCAGAAGATAACCTGCAGGAAATCGTCCGTCAGAGAGGGGGCTACCGCCGCTTTGAAATGAAGGACGGTCTTATGCTTCTTAACGGCAAGCGCATTGTATTTAAGGGTACCAATCGCCACGAGCTTTCCTGTGATAACGGCAGAAGTCTGACTTTGGAAGAAATTCTTACAGATATCCGTACCATGAAGCAGAATAATATCAATGCCATCCGTACCAGCCATTATCCAAATCAGCCGGTATTTTATGATTTATGCGACGAGTACGGTTTCTATGTGATTGATGAAACCAATTTAGAGACCCACGGAACCTGGTGTAAGCCGGGCTGGGCAGATAAAGATACTCTGCCGGGCAATACTGCGCCTTGGCGTGATATTGTCTTAGACCGCGCACGCAACATGCAGGAAAGAGATAAGAACCATCCAAGTATTGTGATTTGGTCCTGCGGTAACGAGGCCTTTGGCGGTAAGAACATTAAGGCCATGTCCGATTTGTTCCATAAGAGAGACAACACCAGACTGGTGCATTATGAGGGCGTGTTCAACGACAGAAGTGTGCCGGATATCAGCGATATGGAAAGTCAGATGTATACCAAAGTTTGGGATATTGAAAGATTCCTTTCGGAGCATCCGGAAAAACCGTTTATCTGCTGTGAGTACACCCACTCTATGGGAAATTCCAACGGTGCAATGCACAAATATACAGATTTAGCAAGAAGAGAACCGCGCTATCAGGGTGGTTTTATCTGGGATTATATTGACCAGGCATTCCGCTTAAAGAGCCGCACCGGTAAAGAATATTTCGGTTACGGCGGCGATTACGGCGACCGTCCGAACGACGGTAATTTCTGCGGCAACGGTATTGTTTTTGCAGACCGTAGTGCAACACCAAAGATGCAGGAGGTTAAGTTTAATTACCGCAACATTTTAGTAACTCCGGGGCTTGATACCGTAACTGTTTTCAACGACCACTTATTTAAGAATGTAAGCGATTATGTGGCTGTGGCTACCCTGGAAAAGGAAGGCGTTTTACTGGCAAAAGAAAGCTTTATTGCAGATGTAGCGCCACAGACGGAAGCAGAAGTTATCCTTCCGAAGGATTTTGTAAAAGCAGTAAAGAAAGCAACAGAAGCAGGCGAATACACCATTACTGTGTCCTTCTGCCTGAAAGAAGATACTCTTTGGGCAAAGGCCGGTCATGAGGTTTCCTTTGGTCAATATACCTACAACGTGAAAACGGAAACCGTTGGTCTTAACCTGCTTGCAGAAGCAGTGGCAGCAGCGGGCAACACAGATGATATGCCAATCTTTGTGGAAAGTCCGTCCAACATTGGTGTAAAGGGACGCCACTTCCATTACATTTTTGCAAGGGGTGGTAATACACTGGTATCCATGAAATATGGGGGAAAAGAACTGCTTCTCGGTGCTCCGGTGCCGAACTTCTACCGTGCCGTTACCGATAACGACAGAGGCTGGCGTATGCCGGTTCATCATGGTCAGTGGAAGCTGGCAAGCCAGTATGCTTCGGCCGGATATTGCAGCTATTCTAAGGGAAAAGAAGTGGTACTTACCTATGAATACAAATTCCCAACCAGTCCGGAAGGCGGCTGTACTGTGGAATACCGTGTGGACGGCAGCGGAAAAATCCGTGTGATTATGGATTATGTTCCTGTGGAAGGGCTTAGTGTTATGCCGGAATTCGGCCTGATGATGAGACTTCCTGCGGATTTTGACAAGGTAACTTACTATGGTCTTGGTCCGGAAGAAAATTACTGCGACAGAAATCAGGGGGCAAAGCTGGGCTTATATAAGACTACCGCAAAGGATAACATGACACCGTATCTGCTTCCGCAGGAATGCGGCAACCGTACCGGCGTGCGTTACGCTAAGGTAACGGATAACCGTGGTGTGGGTGTTCAGTTTGCGGGAGATAAGTTTGAGATTTCCGTACTGCCTTATACACCACAGGAAATGGAAAGCGCCCTGCATCACACAGAACTGCCGGAAAGTAATGCTACGGTGGTGCGTATAATGCTTGCACAGATCGGTATTGCCGGTGATGACAGCTGGGGTGCAAGACCTCATGAGGAATATTTTATTGATGTAACAAAGCCGGTTCATTTCGAATTTGTAATGGCGGGTTGTTAATTCACTGGGGCTGTTTTGTTTTGCTTTGATTGTGAAAGGAGCTGGAAAGATGAAGTTCTTTACAAAGCTAAAAAATAAAATTGCAACTTCGGTAGCGGCAAAGGTGGCAGCAGGGACTGTCATCGTTGGCCTGCTTGGCTGTGGCACGGTGGGAATCGCCTATGCGGGTGGGCTCACCGGAGCAAAAACCGCAGTGGGCGTTGCTCTTATCAATACCTTTGTTACAGATACTGCAAAGTTATTTGACGATGTAAAGGAGCAGGGTGGAGAACTTTCGCTGGAAGTGTCCGGACAGGGGCTTTCTTTGGATACGCTGGGAATTGGTGGAGGTATGTCCATTCCCAATACGAAATTCCGGTTGCTTGCCAAGTCTAATCCGGAGCAGGAAATCAATGCTGTTTTGGATTTGCTGGCATCGGACAATGTATTGCTTACCGCCAATGCCTACGCGAATAAGGAGCAGTGGCAGGTAACGGTGCCAAAGCTGTTCAGTGCAGTTTTGACGGGAACTATTGATACAGAAGCTGCCAAAGAAGAATTCATTGACAGTGAGCAGGCGGGAGAACTCATAAAGAAGCTGGGCGCCGCCTACGAAGAATATCTGGCAGATACCGAAATAAAAAAGGGCAAAAAAGAGGAACTCCGTATCGACGGTGTGCCTTATAATTGCCGGGTGTATCAGGCAGAGCTGGAAGCAGAGAAGGTGAATGGATTTATTGCGGTTGCATTGAAAGAGTTCAGTGCCCATGGCGTAGAGCTTGGAACAGCGCCGGTGCTTACCGGTAAGGTTTCAATGACTTTCCACGTATGCAAAGAACGCATCGTCAGCATCCGTACCAAGTGGACATCAAAGACGGAAGAAAATGGCGAAACCATTGCTTGTCCGGGCGGATTTACCTTGATTCCTGTTCCAAGCGGAGAGTTTTCCCTGGAGGTATCATCCAACAAAAAAGAGTGGGACGTTACGGGCAGTTTAAAGGAAGCCCAAAACGAGATAACACAACTTGCCGGAAAGCAGCTGAATGTGCTTACCATGACAGAAGAAGAGGAAGTCGCATTAAAGGCAGAGATGAGTAAAAACATTGCCAAATTGATGTTTCGGTGGATGGGATTGTTGAGGTGAAATCTTTTATTTTGCGCATTAAGAAACCATATTTGCGTACAGAACGTCAGCGATAGCGGTTCTGCAGCAAATATGGTTTCTTACGCTCTTATATCAAAGGTATACCTATTTAATCCGCCCGGGGCATGTTCTTCCAAGAACTGCTCCAGCAAGGTTGGTGTAGTTTCATCCTCAGGTTCACGAACGGCAACTTCCGATTGCAGGGTGTACCCTTTGGCGGCCAGTGCTTCCGAAAGCTTTGGCATTTCTGATTTTATTAAGGCACCGGATTCTTTGTCCGTCATGGAAAAGCGGGTAGTAACATGATTGCCCGTCAGGGTTACAAAAATATCGGTGGTGCCAAGATGCTCCAGTTCCAGATGAAGCAGGGCACTTAGTGTATCGGAAGGCTTTAATGCCTTCTTTTTTTCGTACACATAAAGCTCGCCGTGGGCCGGTGTTTCCCTAAATTTTAACGGAAGCTGAATATATGGGAATACGTTGTTTACCGCTTCCATAAAGGAGAGATTCTGTTTCATCTGCTTTGGTGTGGCAGCAGCGTTGTTCTCTGCGGTCTGCTCTGCAACTTTCTGGGTAAGCTGTTCCAACTTGGTCAGCTTTTCGTTTAATTCATCGTAGTATTTCTGCACCTTTTCCGGGTCCGCAACGTCCTCCGGTTTCATCAAAAAGGAATCTAAAAAGTTTTTGATGAGAGGTTCTGCATCGGTGCGGGTATCCGGGGCTTTTGCGGATGCTTCTGCTAAGACAGAGGCGTCCGGAGCGGCTTGCTGAGTCTGTCCGGATAATGTAGTATTGTTATCTGTGTTTGTTAGGAAGGTATTGTTTTCTTCCATAATGTTTGCATTAGCCGCTGTATCGGTAGTTGTTTCATTTACATTTTCCTGCACCAAAGTTTGTTGTGCACTTTGAGCGTCACTGGCAGTTTGTTCCGGTGTGGTTCCGGTCATGGCTTGTGCGTCCGGTGTTGCGTTTCTTTCGCCTACCATCTGCCTAAACTGCTGCAATACCTCCTGCTTTGCCGGACCCTCAGGCATCTGTTTGATGGTCTCTGCCAGGTTTTGTAACATATCCTGTGCCTGGGTAAGTAATTTTGCATTTCTGTCCTGATAAGAGGCAAACTGTTCCACGTTTTCTTTGGTGACAGGAATGTGGTGGAGTTCCATCAAAATCAAGTTCTTTACCGGTAATTCCGGATATTTCGTGGACAAGGATAAGTAATGGCGGATGGTTGCCTCGTTTGCTGGCTGCTGGTGATTTAGCAGCTCGGTGACGATGGAAACACTGCGCTCGGTTTTCTGGATGTTGGCTGAGGTCAGGGCTTTGTCTATCATTGGGTTTTCGCTCTGGCCTTCTTCCTTGGCAAGCTTAAGAAGAATCTGGTCTTCTGTGGTTTGTGCCACAAAAAAGCGGGCATTTTCGCCAATGGACAAATTTAAGGTTCCTTCCGTGCGGGCAGAAACCGTGAAACCGTTCTCCAAAAGAACCTGTATCTGGTTAGCGCGAAGGTCTAACACCTGCCCTTTCAGAAACTGCCCCTGGGTTACATTTGCCTGGTTTAACACCTGGGCTGCTTTGGCGGGCGTCAGGTTCTTTGGCAGGGTAACCGGTGCTTTTTCCTGCTTTGGAGGCTTATATAAATTTGTCATCATCTGGCTGATGAGTCCCATGTCAATTCTCCTTGTCGTATTTTACATTTCTTAGTGGTTATTTCTGGAACATTTCTCCGCATCAATGGCTAACACCAACATCAGTGCGTAAAGTGCGTCGTGTGGATTCTCCACATCAATAGAGTAGGTGTCGGTCCAGTTAAATAGTTCTTTGGTGACGGTGGCAATGAGGCGGCCGCCTGCATCAAGTATCTGGTAATCCCACTCCCAGAAGTCACCGTCTACATGCCAACCGTTAAAATCAATGTCGAAAGCCGGTTTGAACAGGGTGAATTCCTTCTGGATGCAGCCAAGGTATTCCCGCTCATCACCGAGGTAAAGCTCAAATTTCGGAAGAAAGGTCAGTACCTTTTCTTTTAAGGTTGCTACGTGGGTGCCGTGGGCATCATGAATATGCAGGCAGTGTCCCCAGGAAAGCTGGCCCTCCACGGAATATACGGTGTTGCCATTTTCATCAAAAACATCGTAGCTGTCTAACCACGAGAAAAATCTTTCTTTAAATAAAAGTTTCATATTTTTTCTCCTTCCCCATACATCATATCGGATTAATTGTACCACATCTTATGCAATTTTGGAAGAAGGGATGATTTTTTCGAAAATGTGTGATAAAATGAAGGCAGATTAGGTTTGAAATTATCAAAGGAAAGCAGGAGAGTATATTATGCGATATCCAAAACCATTACAAAAAAACGAAACCATTGGCTTTGTGGCACCGTCCTTCGGATGTAACATTGAGCCTTATAAAACCGCATTCAATAATGCACAGAAGAAGTTTAAGGAACTGGGCTACGGCATCCACCTTGGTCCAAACTGCTATGAGGGCAGGGGCATCGGCATCAGTAATACCCCGGAACTTTGTGCAAAAGAATTGACGGAAAGTTACTTAAGCAAAGAGAATCAGGCCATGATTTCCTGCGGCGGCGGAGAGCTCATGTGTGAAATTTTGGACCATGTGGATTTTGAGAAAATAAAAGCGGCAGAGCCAAAGTGGTACACCGGTTATTCCGACAATACCAACTTTACCTTTTTGCTGACCACCCTTTGTGATGTGGCTTCTCTTTACGGTCCGTGCGCCGCTGCTTACGGCATGGAACCGTGGCATCCGGCCCTGCAGGACGCTTTTGACATCATGACCGGTAAAAAGAATACGGTAACAGGCTACAATGGCTGGGAAAAGGAATCCTTAAAGGATGAGGAGCATCCGTTAGAACCATATAATATCACAGAAAAAAGAGTGTTAAAGGTGTATGACCCTGCAACGGGAACGCTTACCGAAAACGGAAAGGTGAATGTTTCCGGCAGACTTATCGGCGGCTGCTTAGACTGCCTGGATATGCTGGTAGGCACAAAGTTCGACAAGGTACCGGAGTTTGCCGAAAAATACAAAGAAGAGGGAATTCTCTGGTTTTTGGAGGCCTGCGATTTAAACGTTATGTCCATCCGACGGGCCATCTGGCAGTTAGAGCACAGCGGCTGGTTTAAATACACTAAGGGCTTCTTAATCGGACGTCCTCTTTGTATGGGACAGGAACTGATGGGACTGGACCAGTACAGTGCGGTTACCGGTGTGCTTGCTAAGTACAATGTGCCGATTATCATGGATGCGGATGTAGGGCATTTTGCACCGATGATGCCACTGGTTTGCGGAAGTCTTGCAACTATTAAGGTAGAGGGAAATGAGATACAGATTGAGATGAAGTAAGGAAGTTCTTATGAAACAACTACTTTTGCGAAAACGGAATATACTGTTATTGCTGGCTCCTCTGGGACTTATTTTGACCCAGTGGGTAAAGAATAATTCTACTGTGGCGGAGAACGTATTTGCCACCGGGATTTACAAATATTTGTCCCAGGGCATGAGCTTTCTTACCGGCTGGATTCCCTTCTCCTTAATGGAGCTTGTCATTATTGTGGGACCGGTTACGGTGCTGGTGCTTATCATCCGGCAGATGGTGCGGGTGTGTAAGGTAAAGAAACCGGCATGTGCCATGTCGCAATACCATAAGGACATTATGGAGATAGAAAGTGTTGCCGCACAGCGCATCAATCTGCTGGTAACCATGTTGCAGAATCTTCTTTGTCTCGCAGCAGTCATTTACTTTGGATATGTGCTGCTTTGTGGTGTCAATTATCACCGGTATCCCGTGGCATATCATTTGGGGCTTACGGTGGAAAATTCTACCGTGGACGAATTGGCAGGCTTATACACCGAGCTGGCAGATAAAGCCACAGAGCTTCGGGCACAGCTTACCACGGAGGATGAGAGAGGAGTGTATGTACTTCCTTATTCCGAGCGCCACTTGGGCAAAGAAGCAAAGAAGGCCTATCAGGAGTTTGCTAAAGAATATCCGGTGTTTGGCGGTATGTATCCGGTACCGAAGCATGTGTTCTTTTCCAGGCTGATGTCCTGGACGGAGATTACCGGTGTGTTCACTCCGTGGACCATGGAAGCTAACGTAAACATTGATATTTCGCCGTATTCCATCGGTTCCACCATGTGCCACGAGCTGGCCCATCTTAGGGGCTTTATGCGGGAGGATGAGGCAAATTACATATCCTACCGTGCCTGCATGGCATCGGATTCTTTGGATTTACAGTACAGCGGCACCATGCTTGCCCTGATTCATACGGGAAACGCCCTGTACCGTCAGGATGCGGACCGGTATTTCGAATTATATTATGCCCATATCAGTCCTAAGGTAAGTTATGACCTTGCAGCCAACAATGAATACTGGGACCAGTTTGAAAAGCCTGTAGTGGGAGAAACTACCGTGGGTGAAATTGCAGACAAGGTAAACGATGCTTACTTGAAGGCAAACGACCAGGAAGACGGCACCAAGAGTTACGGTAGAGTGGTAGATTTACTGCTGGCGGAATACAAACAGCGGAAAAATTGATAAAATCAAGGGGAATCGAAAGATTTCCCTTTTATTTTTATGAAAATTATGTTATGATATACTTTATAATAGCCTGCGTATATTCTGTGGGCAAAAAATTGAGCGAAACAAAAAGAAAGGCATGGAAAGAAACATGGCTGAAGAAGTAAAAGACGACGTAAAAGAAGTAGTATCGAAAAATTTCATTGAAATGATTATTGAGAAGGATTTAGCAGAGGGTAAGCATACCAACATTGTTACCCGTTTCCCACCGGAACCAAACGGTTACCTTCACATCGGACATGCAAAATCCATTTTATTAAACTATGGTCTGGCAAAAAAGTACGGCGGTAAGTTTAACCTCCGTTTTGACGACACTAATCCAACCAAAGAAAAAACAGAGTTTGTTGAGTCCATCAAGGCAGACGTTAAGTGGGTTGGCGGCGATTTTGAAGACAGACTGTTCTTTGCATCCGACTATTTCGATGCAATGTATGAAGGCGCAATTAAGTTAATCAAGAAGGGCAAGGCTTACGTTTGTGATTTAACTGCAGAGGAAATCCGCGCATACCGCGGCGACTTCGAAAATCCGGGTAAAAACAGCCCATACCGCGACAGAAGCGTAGAAGAAAATCTGGCTCTGTTCGAGGCTATGAAGAACGGTGAATTTGAAGACGGAACCAAGGTGCTCCGTGCAAAAATTGATATGGCATCCCCTAACATCAACATGAGAGACCCGGTTATTTACCGTGTGGCAAGAATGACTCACCACAATACCGGCGACAAGTGGTGCATTTACCCAATGTACGACTTCGCTCATCCAATCGAAGATGCTATTGAGGGCATTACACATTCTATTTGTACACTGGAATTTGAAGACCATCGTCCGCTGTACGACTGGGTAGTAAGAGAATTAGAGTATCCAAACCCACCACAGCAGATTGAGTTCGCAAAGATGTATTTAACCAACGTTATTACCGGTAAGAGATACATCAAGCGCTTAGTAGAAAACGGCACCGTAGACGGTTGGGACGACCCTCGTCTTGTTTCCATTGCAGCGCTCCGTCGTCGTGGTTTTACACCGGAGTCCCTGCAGCTGTTCATGGAGCTTTGCGGCGTATCCAAGGCAAACAGCTCCGTAGACTATGCAATGCTTGAGTACTGTATCCGTGAAGACTTAAAGCTTAAGAAGAACCGTGTTATGGCAGTTCTTGATCCGGTTAAGCTTGTTATCGACAATTATCCGGAAGACCAGATTGAGTATCTGGACGCTCCGAACAACTTAGAAAACGAAGCGCTTGGCGAAAGAAAGCTTCCTTTCGGCAGAGAGCTTTACATCGACCGTGACGACTTCATGATTGAGCCTCCAAAGAAGTATTTCCGCCTGTTCCCGGGCAACGAGGTTCGTTTAATGAACGCTTACTTTGTAACCTGTACCGGTTACGAAACCGATGAAGACGGCAAGGTAACCGTAGTTCACTGTACCTACGACCCTGAAACCAAGAGCGGTTCCGGCTTTGAGGGCAGAAAAGTTAAGGGTACTATTCACTGGGTGGCTGCAAAGACTGCAGTTCCTTGCGAGGTTCGTTTATACGAAAACCTGGTGGATGAATCCAAGGGTGCTGTTTATAACGAAGATGGCAGCGTAAACTTAAATCCTAACTCCAGAACCATCTTAACCAACTGCTTTGTAGAGCCAAGCGTGGCTGATGCAAAGGCGTATGACAGCTTCCAGTTCTTACGTAACGGTTATTTCTGTGTAGACTGTAAGGATTCCACACCGGAGCATCTGGTATTTAACCGGATTGTTTCCATGAAGAGTTCCTATAAGCCACAGTAAACAATACTATCGGAGGTACAATATGGCGAATTTATTTTCGGGCTTAGAGTCTTTGGGACTTGGCAATTTATCCGAAATGAAGCTGTTTGAACACAAGGAAAAAGAGAAGGAAGAAGCAAAGAAATCCGCAGCTCAGCCGGTGGAAATTAAGGAAGAAGACCTGCTGTTTGACAAGCACTTTGTCTGCAAGGTGTGCGACAAAGAATTCAAATCTAAAATGGTCCGTACGGGTAAGGTAAAGCTTATCGGCTCCGATAACGACCTGCGTCCAAAGTATCAGCATGTAGATTCCTTAAAGTACGATGCCATCGTATGTCCATACTGTGGTTATGCGGCGTTAAACCGCTTCTACAACTACATGACAGATACTCAGGCAAAGCTGATTAAAATCAATATTTCTGCCAATTTTAAAGGCTTAAAGGAAAGCGAAGATATCTTAACCTATGATGAGGCAATTACCCGTCATAAGCTGGCGCTGGTAAATGCGGTGGTAAAGCATGCCAAGGCAAGTGAAAAGGCGTATACCTGTTTAAAGCTTGCCTGGTTATTCCGTGGTAAGGCAGAAAGCCTTCCGGCGGATACTCCTAACTTAGAAGAAGTGAAAAAGCAGCTGGCTGCCCAGGAAAAAGACTACATTGCCAATGCATACGAAGGATTTATGGAAGCTTTCTCTAAGGAACCTTTCCCAATGTGCGGCATGGACGAAACTACCATGACCTATTTAACCGCAGACCTGGCAAGACAAATCGGCAAATATGACGAAGCATTACGCATGATTGCAAGAGTCATTACAGCCAGAGACGCAAGTGAGCGCATTAAGTCCAAGGCAAGGGATATGAAGGATTTAATCAAGGCAGAAAGCGGAAAAACAGACGAGTAACTAAAAGAAACAACAGAAGGTGACGGTGCGGGTCGTAGCGTCACCTTCTTTCGAGTTAGGAGGATTGCATGAAAGAACAGTTATATACCATTCCGGTAAATGAGGCTTTTGCACTGGATTGCGAGTGTCCGGTATGTGCCATGCATCACAAATTAAAGGAAGATGCCCTTGATTTTACCCTTGGTCCAAGCTACATGGAGGATGACATCCGTATGGTTACCGACAAGGTAGGATTTTGTAAGGAGCACGTACAGCAGCTTTACAACAAACAGAATCGTCTGGGGCTGGCGTTAATGTTAAAAACCCACGCCGATAAAACCATCCGTGACACATCCAAGCTTGTAAAAAATTATAAGCCGGCAAAACCGAGTCTCTTTAAAAAGGACACAGAGACAAATCCGTTACTTACCTACTTAGAAGAGGTGCAGCACAGTTGTTTTGTCTGCAATAAAATCAATAACGTATTTGACCGTTATATCGCCACTATCTTTTTCTTATATGAGAAAGAATCTGATTTCAGAAATACAGTGGACAACTGTAAGGGCTTTTGTTCCGAGCATTACGCTTTGCTTCTGAAAGAGGCACCAAAGCAGTTATCCGGAAAATATGTGGAAGATTTTACGAATGCCCTGCATAAATCTTATATAAGAGGTATGGAACGGGTAAGAGACGATTTATCCTGGTTTATTGATAAATTTGATTACCGTTATACCAATGAACCTTGGAAAAACTCCAAAGACTCCCTGCAGCGTATGATGATGAAGCAGAATAGTCTGGAGTATTTCCCGGATGAAGGCAAGAAATAGGACTAAAGTCCTAGTTGCACTTTACACGAGGTGTGATAAGATAAGTATATTGAATTTAGCACTCAAAGCAGGAGAGTGCTAATAAGGAAGAAATAAGGAGGATTATCATGAGATTAGTACCATTAGGAGATAAGGTTGTATTAAAGCAGTTATTAGCAGAAGAAACTACTAAGTCCGGTATCGTATTACCTGGCCAGGCAAAGGAAAAGCCACAGCAGGCAGAGGTTATCGCAGTAGGTCCGGGCGGCGTAGTAGACGGCAAGGAAGTTACCATGCAGGTTAAGGTTGGAGACAAGGTTATTTACTCCAAGTATGCAGGTACCGACGTTAAGCTTGGTGATGACGAGTACATCGTAGTAAAGCAGAACGATATCGTTGCAATCGTAGAAGACTAATCAAGAAGTTTTAGGAGGATATTAACATGGCAAAGGAAATTAAGTACGGCGCAGACGCAAGAGTAGCGTTAGAGGCCGGTGTAAACAAGCTTGCAAATACCGTAAAGGTAACTTTAGGACCAAAGGGCAGAAACGTAGTATTAGATAAGTCCTTCGGTGCTCCGCTCATCACAAATGACGGTGTTACCATTGCAAAGGAAATCGAGTTAGAAGACGCATTCGAAAACATGGGTGCCCAGATTGTTAAGGAAGTTGCTACCAAGACAAACGACGTAGCAGGTGATGGTACCACAACCGCTACCGTTCTTGCTCAGGCAATGATTAACGAAGGTATGAAGAACCTGGCAGCAGGCGCTAACCCAATCATCTTAAGAAAGGGTATGAAGAAGGCAACTGACTGTGCAGTAGAAGCTATTTCCGAAATGAGTTCCGTAGTTACAGGCAAGGAGCAGATTGCTAAGGTTGCTGCAATTTCCGCAGGCGACGAGGCAGTTGGTGAAATGGTAGCAGACGCTATGGATAAGGTTTCCAAGGACGGCGTTATCACCATCGAAGAGTCCAAGACCATGAAGACAGAACTTGACCTGGTAGAAGGTATGCAGTTTGACCGTGGTTATATTTCCGCTTACATGGCAACCGACATGGATAAGATGGAAGCTAACCTCGATAGCCCATTCATTTTGATTACCGACAAGAAGATTTCCAACATTCAGGAAATCCTCCCTGTATTAGAGCAGATTGTACAGTCCGGTCAGAGACTTTTAATCATTGCTGAAGATATCGAAGGTGAAGCACTTACTACTTTAGTTATCAACAAGTTACGTGGTACTTTCACTGTTGTTGGTGTTAAGGCTCCTGGCTACGGCGACAGAAGAAAGGCAATGCTTCAGGATATCGCTATTTTAACCGGCGGTACCGTAATTTCCGACGAACTTGGCCTTGACCTTAAGGATGTAACTCTCGACCAGCTTGGCCGTGCAAAGTCCGTAAAGGTTCAGAAGGAAAACACCATCATCGTTGACGGTGCAGGCGATCCTGCAGAAATCGCTGCAAGAGTAGCTCAGATCCGTGCACAGATTGAAGAAACTACTTCCGAATTTGATAGAGAAAAGCTTCAGGAAAGACTTGCTAAGTTAGCAGGCGGTGTTGCTGTTATCCGTGTTGGTGCAGCTACAGAAACTGAAATGAAGGAAAACAAGCTCCGTATGGAAGATGCTCTTGCGGCTACCAAGGCAGCAGTAGAAGAGGGTATCATTGCAGGCGGCGGTTCCGCATACATCCACGCTTCCAAGAAGGTTGCAGCACTTGCAGCTTCCTTAGAAGGTGATGAGAGAACAGGTGCAAACATCATCTTAGCGGCTCTCGAAGCTCCGCTTCGTTGCATCGCTGCAAACGCAGGATTAGAAGGCTCCGTAATCGTAAATAAGATTCGTGAGTCTGCAGTAGGCACCGGCTTCAACGCTCTTACCGAGCAGTATGTA
>JAZNXI010000137.1:0-12397 GCA_045593825.1 Lachnospiraceae bacterium | reverse complement strand
TGCTCTACCAACTGAGCTAGAGATGCGTATTTAATTTGTGTGTTTTTCCTGAACACGAAATAGATTATATACCATGATTCGATAAAATGCAAGTACTTTTTTAAAAAAATTTGAATTTTTTATTCACTTCACAAAATAAGGGAATTAGATTGAGAAAAACCACAAAATGTGCTACTATTAATATAGAAGATATTGATAAAAAGCGGAAGCAGGAATTGTTTTATGAGTCTGAAAATTACAACACTTATTGAAAATTTACCGGAAGCAGGAGAAAATCTGCAATTTGAACATGGTTTTTCCGTATTGATTGAGGCAGATGGAAAACGGATTTTATTTGATACGGGTCAAAGCGGTGCTTTTGTAAAAAATGCAAAGGCGCTGGGAGTTGATTTGTCAACGGTGGATGCAGTGGTGTTAAGCCATGGACATTATGACCATACCGGCGGCGTACCGCAGTTTCTTTCCGTATGCAAAAGCCACGTACCGTTTTATGTTGGTAAGGAATTTTTTATGCCAAAGTACAAGCTCTTGGAGGATGGCACCTGGAAATATAACGGTAATCCGTTTGAAAAGCCGAAGGAAACAGACTTTCATTATATAGAGCAGGATATGACGATTCTTTCGGAGTCATTATACTTATTTAAAAACTTTGCCAGGGTAAATGAGTTCGAGACAGTGAATCCTAAGTTCTTTGTAAAAACAGAAGAGGGATTTGGGCAGGACTTGTTTCCGGATGAAATTGCCTTGGGTATAAAAACAGAACAAGGAGTTGTGTTAATCGTTGGCTGTTCCCATGTGGGAATTGTGAATATATTAGAGCATGTGAAAAAACATCTTAACGTTCCGGTGGCAGCAGTCATTGGAGGAACCCATCTGGTGGAAGCGGGGGAAGAACGGCTGAAGGAAACGGTGGCAGCATTCAAAGCCCATGGAATAAAAACCATTGCGGTTTCCCATTGTACCGGAGAGGTGGGAATGGAACTTTTGAAAAAGGAATTCCCGGAAGGGTTTGTACTAAACTCTACCGGGAATATAATGGAATTTTAATTTAAAAATGTCTTATAATCTTCGTAATTTTTCTTCAGCAGTGCCGGAGTGTCCAGACCATATGGACACTTTGCGGCACACTGTCCGCATTCTAAGCAGTTTTCAATTTTTTTCATCTCTCCCTGCCAGTATTCGGTTAAAAAACCGGCGGATGGGGCACGGCGCAGAAGCAGGGACATTCTGGCGCAGTTGTTGATTTCAATATCTGCAGGACATGGCATGCAGTAACCGCAGCCGCGGCAGAATTCACCGATAAGCTCCAGACGCTCTTTTGCAATGTAATCCATACGCTCTTTGGTAAGCTCCGGTGGGTTATCGTTATAGGAAAGGAATTCGTCCAGCTCGTGTTCTCTCTGGATACCCCAGATTGGCGCTACCGGGAATTTGGCAAGATATGCATAAGCCACGTCGGAGCGGGTAATGAGGCCGCCGGCAAGGGCTTTCATGCAGATAAAGCCCACATCCTGTTCTTCACAAAGGCGTACCAGTGCTTCTTCTTTTTCGCTGGCAAGATAAGAGAACGGAAACTGCAGGGTGTCGTACAGGCCGGAGCGGACTGCTTCCTCTGCTACGGACAGACGGTGGTTGGTCATACCGATGAACCGGATCATGCCTTTTTCCTTTGCCTCCAGCATTGCTTCGTAAAGACCGGTGCCGTCGCCCGGCTTTGGACAAAAGGCCGGATTGTGGAACTGGTAAATATCAATGTAGTCGGTCTTTAATAAAGAAAGACTCTGGTGCAGATGCTTCCAAAAATCTTCAACATTGGATGCGCCGGTTTTGGTGGAGATAATGATTTTTTCTCTGACATCAGCCAAGGCGTTGCCCATTTTTTCTTCACTGTCGGAGTAAGCTCTGGCGGTATCGAAATAGTTGATGCCGTGTTCGTATGCTTTGCGGAGCAGGCGGCAGGCGTCTTCCATGCCAACGCGCTGTACCGGCAGGGCGCCGAAGCCGTTTTTGCTGACAATTAAATTGGTGCGTCCTAAACGGATGGTTTCCATAGATGTCCTCCTTTGTATAGAGAAATGATTTCCTATTACTGATTATAATGCAAATAAAATATTACTGCAAGGTAAAAGAATAGCCGCACTCAGTTGGTGCGGCTGACTGTTTCATTTTTGACGCGTACTTTTTTCGCCTAAATATTCTTTTAAAACCAGGTTAATGTATTGAGAAAAGGAACGATCGTCGTTTTCTGCCAGTTCTTTAATTTGCTCGATAATGTTTGTGTCAAGAGTGATACTGACTTTCGTTTTTAATGGTTTCATAACAAATCTCCTTTTTTCTTACAATATAGCAGTTTATGCAATTTTTAATTGACTTATCGCACAAAGTAGGATAAAGTAGGATATATAATAAATATTTTTCACAAAGGAGACGAAATAATGCTAGGTGTAGAAAAAGAATTGAACAAGTACAAGAATGCGTATGATTCTGTAATTAACAAGGTGTCTGAAACATCAAAAGGAAAAATGAAACTTGTAAAAAAGTATTTTAAGAAAAGAAGTATACTTCTGATCATAATTTTTCTTTTGCCTTTTCTGGCAGGACATACTTTCCTGTGTATTTTATTTGCAGTTCCGTTGGTATTAGCAATTTGGAGACCGTCTGCTTCTTGCGTTGATAATTATGTAAGCGAAATTAGTGCGGATGCTAAAAGAAGAGCAATGGAAGCATTTGGTTTGGAGGAAGCGCAAGTTTCAAAACGTGAGCCTGTTATTTTAGCAGGTTATGATACAGGAGATGCTAAAAGCATTAAGGTAGAAAAAAAGACAGGTATTATTAGAACAAATATATATGAGGAATCGGTTTTGTTATTTGCGGAAGACAGAATTTATTGTATTAGAACGTTTTTTGATATTTTAGAAAATAAAAGTCAAATTGACAAGTATGATATTTTGTATTCAGAAATAACAGAAACAACGGTAGTATCTAATAAAATAATGGATAATGGACAGCCGTATCCTAATGATGGGGCTGAACATGCATTGGCGATTAAAAACCGTCAAGGAAATGTTTATCTTAGTGTGATTCGACCGGATACGGTTCGAGAAGTAATCTCTGATATTCGAATCTATGTAAGAGAAGCAACAAGAATGTAAATAAGAACTTGAGTCTGGGGTCCGATATTTGTATCGGACCTTTTTTGCGCAAAAGAATAGAAAAAGTAATCGTTTAAGTATGGCAATTGTGCAAAATAACCTATTGACGAGCTGAAAAAAAGGTGTTATTATGCAAATGTGATGAGCAACCGATTGCGCATACGTTGCGCAGTTTGTGCAATTTGAAAGAGAGAGAGCAAATTGGAAACCGTAGAAAAGAAATTAACAATTGCAGATGTGGCGGAATATCTTGGTGTTTCCAAAACTACTGTGTCCCGGGCTATTTCGGGAAAGGGCAGGGTCAGTGAGGAAACAAGAACCCGTGTCCGGCAGTACATAGACCAGATGGATTACAAGCCGAATGTTATTGCCAAGGGTTTGGCGCAGTCCAAAACCTTTAACATTGCGGTGATGCTACCAACAGACTGCGAGCTGCAGGAGCTTCCGTTTTTCCAAAACTGTATGCGCGGTATTTGCGATGCGGCCACAAAGCGGGATTACGATGTGATAACCATCTACACCAGGGCAGGCGGCCTGGAAGGACTGGAGCGTATCATTACCAATCATAAGGTAGACGGAGTGGTTCTTACCCGTACACTGGTGGAAGATGCTGCGGCAGAATATTTAAAGTCCCGGAATATTCCGGTGGTGGCGGTGGGCAGCTCGGCAGATACAGAGCTGATTCAGATAGACCACGACCATCGCAGTGCCTGTCAGGAACTGACCTTGCATTTGCTTAAGCAGGGCATCCGCAGGGTGGGCATGATTGGCGGCAACGAATCCCATGTGGTAACCAGAAACCGTTTTGGCGGATTTGCCGATGCGTTCCGTATGGAGGGGCTTCCGGTAGATATGAGTCTTGTGTACTTCGGTGCGGAAAAGGTGCCGGAAATTGAAGCGGCGGTGGAGGAACTGTTAGAGAAAAACGCAGAGTGCATTGTTTGTATGGATGATATGATATGTAACCATGTTATCCATAAGCTGCGGGAGCTGGATGTCAATCTGTTAAATTCCGTTAAGGTGGCTTCTTTTTACGGAGGAGTTTCCGGTTCGGTTCTGGCAAGCCGGGTAGAAACGGTAGAGTTTGATGCCAAAAAACTGGGATTTGTTACCTGTAATACTCTTATAGACGTTATCGAAGGAAAACAAATAGCTATAAAGCAGTTGTTACCGTACAAGCTGCGGACAATATAATACTTTACCATATTAACTAAAGAAAAAAACGAAACAACGCGAAAAAAATGTGCAATAGTACCATTGGAAAAACACTAAAATTTTCGAAAGTTTCGCAAAACTTAGAACGAATGTTCTATAAATTGTGCAAGATGCACAAAAAAATAAATAAGAAATGTACAAATTGAACATTGACACCGGAGACCCCCTTTGGTAGACTTGATGTGTACTATCCATAAAGTTGCGCTATCGTTGCGCTTAAAGACAGTCAGGCAAAAGAGTCCTCCGGAAGTAAAAAGTTTGTACAACAAATTTCGGGAGGAAAAGCAAATGAAAAAAGTAAAGACTCTTTGCGCAGTAGCAGTTGCAGTGTGTGCCCTGGCAGGGTTCGCGGGCTGCGGCAGCAAAAAAATCGATGTTAAGCCAATTCCGTCAGACACATTGTTTGTGGAAAAGGTAGAAAACATGCCGGAGGATTTCATCCTCGGTATGGACTCGTCCCAGGTTCCGGCTTTGGAAGCAGCGGGCGTTAAGTATTATGACTTCGAAGGCAACGAAAAAGACGTATTCCAGACTCTGGCAGAAAGCGGCATCAATTACATCCGTGTGCGTGTATGGGTTGACCCGTTTGATTCTGAGGGCAACGGCTACGGCGGCGGTAACTGTAACATTGACACCGCAGTAGAAATCGGTAAGAGAGCTACCAAGTACGGTATGAAGCTTTTAGTAGACTTCCATTACTCTGACTTCTGGGCAGACCCTGCAAAGCAGATGGTTCCAAAGGCGTGGGCAGGCATGGATATCGAAACTAAGGCAAATGCGGTTTACGAATATACGGTAGAAAGCCTTAACAAGTTAAAGGATGCCAAGGTTGACGTTGGTATGGTACAGGTTGGTAATGAAACCAACGGTGCCATCTGCGGCGAAAAAATCTGGATGAACATCTACAAGATTATGGCGGCCGGCTCCAAGGCAACCAGAGAGGTGTTCCCTGAGGCACTGGTGGCAGTACACTTTGCAAATCCTGAAAAGGCAGGCAGCTATGCCGACTATGCAAAGAAGTTAAATTATTACAGTTTAGATTATGATGTATTTGCATCTTCCTATTATCCGTTCTGGCACGGTACATTAGAAAATCTTACTAACGTACTTAATCATGTGGCAGATACCTACGGCAAAAAGGTTATGGTTGCAGAAACAGCATATACTTATACAGATGGCGACACCGACTTCTCCGGCAACTCCGTTTCCGGCGGCGGTGGCGTAACCCTGGACTACCCAATGACAGTACAGGGTCAGACAAATCACGTTCGTAACGTGGTGGATACCGTAGTAAATGATATTCACAACGGTATCGGCGTGTTCTACTGGGAAGGCACCTGGATTTCTGTAGGTACCAACTCCTGGGAAGAAAATTCCGCTCTTTGGGAAAAGTACGGTGCAGGCTGGGCATCCTCCTATGCAAAGGAATATGACCCTGACGATGCGGGCAAGTACTACGGCGGCTGCGCTTGTGACAATCAGGCGTTCTTTGATTCAGAAGGTAAGCCACTGGAATCCTTAAAGGTATGGAGCTTACTTGGCACAGGTAATGACGCGCCAATCAAGGCCGACTCCATCGAGCCGGTTGACGTAATGTTCGACTTAAACGGTACCATCGTTCTTCCTGAAAAGGTTAACGCTTTCATGACAGACAACTCCAAGCAGGAAGTTGCTGTTACCTGGAAGGATGTAGATTACGATAAAATGTACAACGGCGGCGTAGCAAAATACGACATCGTCGGTGAGGCAGACGGCATGGAAGCACATTGTTACGTTTCCATGATTGAATTCAACTTCTTAACAGACTACAGTTTCGAAGAAAACAGTCCTGTGTGGGTAGCAACTGCTAAGAATGCCATGGATGAGCTTTATGTTGAGGATAAAAAGACAGACTCCTTAACCGGTTCTCTCCATTATCATTTCTGGAGCGCAGCCCAGAACACAGTAGACTTCGACTTGGAGCAGGAAGTAAAGGATTTAAAGGCCGGTACTTATAAGTACGCTATCTCCATCATGGGCGGTGACTGTGGTGAAACAGACATTTACGCTTACGTAAAGATTAACGACCAAATCGTTGCAACAGCTCCTATGGGCATCAGCGGTTACGGTAACTGGGACACCGGTTTAATCGAAGAATTTGAATACAACGGCACAGACAAGCTGGTTGTGGGTATTCATGTAAAGTGCAGCGGCGAAGGCGCCGGAGCATGGGGCAAAATTGATGACGCCCTGTTAAACTCCGTGGCAAAATAAGCCGGGCACAAAATAGTAACAAAGAGGATAAAGGCGGATTTTATGAAACGTATCGGAAAAATAAGTGTTGCAATTTTGCTTATGATGACCATGCTGCTCGGCGGCTGCTCCGGCAAGCCAAAGGCTGCTCCGGACCCAACAGATGATAACTACAGGGCATTTTACCAAATCTTTGTAGGTTCCTTCTCCGACTCCAACGGAGACGGCACCGGAGATTTACGTGGTATCATCAACCGGATGGACTACTTAAACGACGGCAACATGTATTCCGAAAACAGCCTGGGAGTCCAGGGCATCTGGCTCTCCCCAATTTTCGAATCTCCGTCCTATCATAAATACGACACATCAAATTATTACAAAATAGATCCTAAATTCGGAACCGAAGCGGACCTGGTGGAGCTCATCGAGCTTTGTCATGAGAGAAACGTAAAAGTTATCTTAGACCTGGTTATCAATCATACCTCCACCAGCCACGAATGGTTCATGAAGTTCAGCAATGCTCATAAAGATGGCAACAAAAACGACCCGTATTACGATATTTATTCCTGGGCGCCAATCGATGAGCGTACCGCAGGTCTTGCTTATACCGGAATTCCGGGAGGCAACCTGGAGTATTACGAGTGCAACTTCTCCACCGATATGCCGGAGTTAAATTACGATAACGAGGTTGTCCGTAAGGAGATGTTGAAGGTAGCAAAATATTACCTGGATCTGGGTGTTGACGGCTTCCGCTTTGATGCGATTAAATATATATACTTCAATGATACAGAACGCAGTGTTGACTTCTGGAAGTGGTATATGGAGGAATTAAAAGCGTACAAGCCGGACATCTACTGTGTGGGTGAGTGCTGGTCCAACGACAGCGAAACCTTACAGTATGTAGAAGCATTAAACTGCTTTAACTTCCAGGTGGCACAGGGAGAGGCTTATATCTCCAATGCGGCCAAAGGAAAAGACATCAACGTTTATACCAAATATGTGGAAAAGTATCAGGACCTAGTTCTGGCGGCCAATGCAGAGGGCGGCATGATGACATCCTTCATTGCCAACCACGATATGGACCGTGCGGCCGGATATCTTACTCCGTCCACCAAGCAGGCTCACATGGCAGCAAATCTTTACCTGCTGTGCAGCGGCTCACCATTTATTTATTATGGTGAAGAAATCGGTTTAAAGGGAACCCGCGGTTCTGCTAACACCGACGCAAACCGCCGTCTGGCAATGCTTTGGGGCGACGAAGATACCATTAAAAATCCAACCGGTACAACCTACGAAGCCAAAAAGCAAACAAACGGCACTGTGGCAGACCAGCTGGCAGACGAAACAAGTCTTCTTCATTATTACGGCAAACTTATGAGCCTTAGAAAGCAGTATCCTGAAATTGCGCGAGGCGATTATAAAGCGCTGGATTTTGGAGAAAATACGTTTGGTGGTTTTCTGATTACTTACAACGAAGGAAAAACCGTACTGCTCCACAACACTTCCACAGAGGAAGTGGTAATTGATTTATCTACCTGCTCCGACTTCCCGGCAGAGTTGAAAAAGCTCGTTGCATTTATCGGACAGGGTGAGGCAAGTCTGAAAGGAACTACCTTGACTGTAGGACCGCAGACCAGTGTAATCATTAAATAACGTACTTAAAGATTTACCCAAGGGGAATCTTTAAAATAAAAAATTTTTCAAAGAAAGAGGAGACAAAAATGAAAAAGAGAATCACATCTATCCTTGCTCTTGTAATGGCTCTCATGCTTTGCTTAACAGCATGCGGCGGCAAGACCGACGACAACAAGGGTAACGAAGGCAACAACGCAGGCACAGAAACCACACTTGACGGTACATACGACATCACCGTATGGGTATCTGAAGTTGATGGTGTAAAGGAATTAACAGCAGCTCAGATCGACAAGTTCGAAGAAGCTAACCCAGGTATCGTAATCAACGCAACAGTTGAAGGCGTATCTGAAGCAGAATCCGCAACTCAGATGATCAACAGCGTTGAAGATGGTGCAGACATCTTCTGTTTCGCTCAGGACCAGCTTTCCCGTCTCGTTATGGCAGGCGCTTTAAACGAACTTGGTCAGCAGGCAGCAGCAACAGTTACAGAAAAGAACGACGCAGGTGCTGTTAAGGCAGCTTCCGTTGGTGGTAAGCTTTACTGCTACCCACTCACTTCCGATAACGGTTACTACATGTACTACGATAAGAGCGTTGTTAAGGAAAATCATATCGATAGCTTAGAAGACATCATCGCTGACTGTGAAGCAGCTGGCAGACTCTTCTCCATGGAACTTGAAACATCCGGTTGGTACAACGTAGCATTCATGTTCGCTACAGGTTGTGTTTCCGAGTGGACAACAGACGCAGAAGCTAATTTCGTATCCGTAAACGATACTTTCAATTCCGAAGCTGGTCTCGTTGCTCTTAAGGGCATGCAGAAGCTTCTCAAGTCCCCTGCATACAACAGCTCTTCCGCAGGTGCAGACTTTGCAGCAGCAGTTCCATCCGCAGTAGTTATTTCCGGTACTTGGGCAGCTAACGACGTTAAGGCAGCTCTTGGCGATAACTACGCAGCAGCAGATCTTCCATCCTTCACAGTTGATGGTAAGTCCTATCACTTAGCTTCCTTCTCCGGTAACAAGCTTCTGGGTGTTAAGCCACAGGTTGATGCTAAGAAGGGTGCAGTTCTTCAGAAGTTAGCTCTTTTCTTAACAGACGAAGCTTGCCAGCTTGAAAGATTCAACCAGTTCGGTTGGGGTCCATCCAACTTAAATGCTCAGGCTACAGATGCAGTTAAGGCTGACGCAGCTCTCTCCGCTTTAGCAGCTCAGAGTGCATACGCAACTCCACAGGGTAACATCCACGGTTCTTGGTGGGATATCTCCAAGGTTTACGCAGTAGCAGCTAAGGCAGCTACCACAGATGACGAATTAAAGGCAGCTCTTCAGGCTTACGAAGACAGCATCAATGGCTTATTCAGCATGTCTGATGAAGTTAAGAACGCATTCACCGTTATCGGTACTGTAAACGGCACTAACTGGGATATGGACTTCGCTATGGAAAATAAGGATGGCGTTTGGACAACAGTTGATACTTTCGCTTTAACAGCAGGTATGGAATTCAAGGTACGTCAGGGTCTCAACTGGGATATCGCTTTCCCAGCAGCAAACTATGTTGTAGAAACAGATGGTAACTACAAGATTCAGTTAACTGTACACGGCGAAAACGGTACTGTAGAACTTATTCCACAGTAATAAATCAAAAAGTAACTTATAGTCAAATTTATGTCCCGGGGAGCGTAAGTTCCCCGGGCATACTTAAGAAAACTACGTAACTAGGCAAGGGAAGGAAGGTCTTTAAAGTGAAGAAGCTTACCAGATCGGAATACTTTAAATTAAATGCCGTGCAGAAGATTTTGTACAACATTTATTTGTTCTTCTGTGCGATTCCTCCGATTCTTGCAAGCATTGGTAAAGCCATTTGGGGTGGCATCAAGGGATTTTGCAAGGGAATTAAAAATGAAATCGTTGATACAATAAAAACATTTGGAAAAGGTACCTGGCAAACGAAGGTGTCCTACTTAATAATGGGCTTTGGCAATTTGTCCCGCGGACAAATCTTCAGAGGACTTATGTTCCTGATTGCAGAAGTTGCATTTATTTTTTACATGTTTGTTCCATATAACATTTCTCCGGTAGACGGCAGACCTCAGAACGGTGTTTACTGGTTAGATTTGTTTAGAACATTGGGTACCGTTGCACCGGGCAAGAAGTACGATGTAATTTTGGATACCTATGTAAGAGCAGACGGTCATAACTCTCTTAACATTTTACTTTACGGCGTGCTTACTATGATTATCATTGTTGCATTTGTTTGCGCATGGAGAATGAACGTCAAGCAGAGTAAGCAGGTTGATGAATTAGTTGCCAAGGGTAAGAAGCTTCCTAAGGCAAAGGACGATATCAAGGATTTACTTGATCATCAGTTCCACAAGACTTTACTTTCTATTCCGGTAACCGGTATTGTTTGCTTTACCGTATTACCAATCATTATCATGATTTTCGTTGCGTTCACCAACTACGGACGTGAGCTGGACGGTTATTCCAACCTGTTTACCTGGGTAGGCTTCCAGAACTTCAGTACACTGTTTGGTGGTTCCAACAACGACAGTAACCTGCCATATGCGTTCGGCCAGATTTTAAAATGGACCATGACATGGGCAGTGTTTGCAACCTTCACCAACTACTTCTTAGGTATGCTGGTAGCACTTCTTATCAACAAGAAGGGTATCAAGTTTAAGAAGCTTTGGAGAGGTATCTTAGTATTAACAATTGCTATTCCACAGTTCGTTTCCCTGCTTTATGTAGGTAAGATGTTTGCAAAGAACGGACTTATTAACGGTTTCCTTATGAACTGGGGCTGGATTGACACTCCAATCGATTTCTGGGGCAACTCCGACATCGGTCGTGTATTGGTTATCTTAATCAATATCTGGATTGGTATTCCATACTTAATGTTAATGGCAACCGGTATCCTTATGAATATTCCTGAAGATCTGTATGAGTCCTCCCGTATCGACGGAGCAAATGCAGTTCAGCAGTTTACAAAGATTACATTACCATACATGCTGTTTATCACAGGTCCATACCTGTTAACCAGTTTTATCGGTAATATCAACAACTTTAACGTTATGTTCCTGTTAACAAACGGTGCAGTTACAAATCCTAAGTTATCCACCCATGGTATCGCCGCCGGTAGTGCGTCGGACTACGACTTGCTGGTAACCTGGTTGTTTAACGTAACCACCGGTGCAGAAAGTAACTATAAGCTGGCAGCCGTTCTTGCGATTATGATCTTCGTTGTAGTAGCAACCCTGTCCGTAATCGTATACAACGTAATGCCATCCAATAAGAACGAGGAGGATTTCCAGTAATGAGTGAGAAAACTTCCAGACCAAAAATGGGCTTAAAAGCTAAAACAACTTTAGGTAATGTAATTACTTATGTAATTATTATCTCCATGTGTATCATCTGGCTGGTACCATTCTTCTGCATCTTGTTAGAGTCTTTCCGTATGGAAACTACCATGCAGGTTGGTTACGTGCTTCCAAAGCAGTGGGGTATCGGCAACTATGTATCCTTGATTAAGAATACAAACTTTGTTAAGTGGTACACCAATACATTGATTATTGCGCTTGCTGTATCTGTAATCCAGACATTTACGGTATTCTGTGTCAGCTATACTCTGTCCAGAATGCGTTTCAACGGTAGAAAGCTGCTTATGAATGTCAGCTTAGTACTTGGTATGTTCCCTGGCTTCATCACCTTAATCGTTCTGTATAATATTTTAAGCGATTTAGGTATGACAGGTGCAGGTTCCGTGCCTGGTCTTATCCTGGTTTACACCGCAAGCTCCGGTATGGGCTTCCACGTAGCAAAGGGCTTCTTCGATACAATCTCCAAGTCCCTTGACGAAGCTGCCCGTGTAGACGGCGCAAACAGAGCGCAGGTTATGTTTAAAATTATCCTGCCACTTACCAAACCAATTGTAATTTATACCATGTTAACGGCGTTCATGTCCCCATGGGGCGACTTCATGTTCGCTAAGTACATCGCTCATAACACCAGCGAAGGTATGAACGTAGCAGTAGGTTTACAGAGTTTAATTTCTACACCACAGATGCTTTCCGCTCACTACACAGAATTCTGTGCAGGTGGTGTACTGGTAGCAGTTCCGATTACCATCCTCTTCATGTGCTTACAGAAGTACTATGTAGAAGG
>JAZNXI010000136.1:0-2869 GCA_045593825.1 Lachnospiraceae bacterium | reverse complement strand
GCTCACAGAACGACATGGCTACGATCCGACTTGAAGACCGTTACGTAAATATATACATAAAAAATAAAAATAAGCCAATTAAAATCCTGCTCGGTATTTTCAAAGGCCAGTATCATAAATTTTTATTGGCGGGACTTTGCTTTTTTATCAAGCACAGTCCGGTGTGGATGTCTCCGATTATTCTGGCAAACATAATAAATCTGGCTACAGAGGGCGGAGAGGATGTTGTAGGTAAAATTGCCATTAATACGGCAGTGCTGATATTCCTTATTGTATTGAATTTTCCGCTGAATTACTTTTATACCAAGCTTCGCAGTATTGCAACCAGACAGGTGGAGGCAGGGCTTCGGGGAGCGCTGGTCAGAAAGCTGCAGCTGTTGTCTATTTCCTATCATAAGGAGATGCAGTCCGGGCGTCTGCAGTCTAAAATTATGCGTGATGTAGAGGCCATTGAAACCTTGTCCAGGCAGGTGTTTGTGAGCCTTATGAATATTGCATTAAACCTGGGCGTTTCTTTTGTTGTAACCATCAGCAAGAGTAAAATTGTGTTCCTGTTTTTCCTTCTGACGGTGCCGGTGGCTGCCCTTACTATGGTTAGCTTCCGAAAGAAAATCAAGCAGCGGAACAATGAGTTCCGTAAGGAGATGGAAGAAACCTCAGCAAGGGTAATGGAAATGGTGGAAATGATTCCGGTGACTCGTGCCCATGCCCTGGAGCATCAGGAAATCGAAAAAATGGAGCGTCAGCTCAACGAAGTTGCGGAAAAGGGATATAAGTTGGATATTATCCAGGCAAACTTCGGTGCGGTGGGCTGGTGTGTATTCCAGTCTTTCCAGGCGCTTTGTCTCGGATTTACCGGATATATGGCATATAAGGGTGAAATCAGTGTGGGTGATATTGCTCTGTATCAGACCTATTTTGCCACCATTGTTAATCAGGTATCTAATCTGATTACGCTGCTTCCGACTATTTCTAAGGGAACCGAGTGTATTACCAGTGTAGGAGAGGTTCTGCTTGCCCATGATGTGGAAGAAAATGAAAGCAAAGAAAAAGTAGATAAGGTAGAGGGTGGTTTCCGGTTTGAGAATATTTCCTTTGCTTATGATGAGAAAAAACCGGTGCTTTCTGGTTTTAATATCACAGTACAACCGGGAGAAACTATTGCTTTGGTTGGTGAATCCGGCGCCGGAAAAACAACACTGATTAACATGGCTATCGGTTTTCTGAAGCCAAACAGTGGCAGAGTTTTATTGGACGGCAGAAACATGGATGAGATAAATTTACGAAGCTACAGAAAATTCCTGGCAGTAGTACCACAGAATACCATCCTGTTTTCCGGTACCATCCGGGATAATATTTCCTATGGATTGGAAAATATATCCGAAGAAAAACTTTGGGATGCCATCAGGGCGGCTAATTTGGAGGAATTTATTAATTCCATGCCACAGGGATTGGAAACTAAGATTGGAGAGCACGGCGGTAAATTATCCGGCGGCCAGCGGCAGCGTCTTGCCATTGCAAGAGCACTGATACGTGATCCTAAGGTAATTATCCTTGATGAGGCAACCTCTGCGTTGGACAGTGTTTCCGAGAGGGAAATCCAGAACGCTTTGGAGAATCTTATGAAGGGAAGAACTACTTTTGTTGTGGCCCACCGGTTATCTACCATTCGTAATGCGGATAAAATTGCGGTGGTTGCGGACGGTGTCTGCAAGGAGTACGGAACATACGAGGACCTCATGGAGAAAAAGGGAGCATTTTACGAATTGCGTAAGCTGCAAATTGAGTAGTAAATTAAAAAAGATTAGAAAAATTAACCTGATTTTAATCTGTTTCTTATTGACTTTTTCCTCAATATGTTGGAAACTATATATCGTAAACAATGCAACAAAAAATTTTCAATAGAAGAAAGGATGGTAATTTACAATGGGAATTATCGCACGTTTCAGAGACATTATGGCAGCTAACATTAACGCACTTCTTGATAAGGCAGAGGATCCGGAAAAGATGATCGACCAGTTAATGAGAGATTTAGTGGACAACCTTGCAGACGTAAAGAAGGAAACAGCAGGTGTTATCGTTGCTGAAAAGAGCGCAGAACGCGAAATGGCAGCTTGCAAGAAGGAAATCGAAGAGCTCACCACATACGCTACCAAGGCTATCCAGGCAGGTAACGATGATGATGCACGTAAGTTCTTAACAGAAAAGGCTACTCTTACCTCCAAGCTTACCGGTCTTACCGAGGCTTATAACCTTGCAAAGCAGAACGCAGACAATATGCGCGCTATGCATGACAAGTTAGTAAAGGATATTCAGGAACTGGAATCCAGAAGAGAAATGATTAAGGGTAAGATGGCAGTTGCCAAGACCCAGAAGAAGATTAACGAAATGACCGGCAGTGCAGTTTCCAGCGCAAACAACAGCATCGCAGCTTTTGAACGTATGGAAAACCTGGCAAACAAGATGCTTGATGAAGCAGAAGCATTAGCAGAGCTTAACAAGGGTGCCGACACAAAGATTGAAGACATCAAGAGCAAGTATTCTGCAGCAAATGACAACATCGAAGCAGAGCTGGCAGCATTAAAGGCAGGATTAAACCAGTAATTTAGAATAACTAACCAATGTCCTGTGTAGAATTTCTGCACAGGACATTTTTGTAAAAAGGAGATTAACATGGGTAGAGCAGGCGGAGGAAGCCGCGGTGGCGGCGGAGGCTTTTCCAGAGGCGGCGGAAGCAGTTTTTCCAGAAGCAGCGGTAGCAGCTTTTCCAGAAGCAGTATCGGACGCAGCGGAAGCAGTTACAGCAGAAGCAGTGGCGGCCGCAGCGGAAGCAGCTTTGGCGGTTCCGGGCATATCGGAGGTTTTGGCG
>JAZNXI010000135.1:0-8706 GCA_045593825.1 Lachnospiraceae bacterium | reverse complement strand
GGACCGACGGGGCAGACACCGCGTATATGGCATGATTAAGCTGGTGGATGAAAATTTAGACCTTCTGGCAGCAGAGCTTTTAAAAGAAGAAAAGGACCATTTATTTATTTTAAGTAAAATCCACGAGATTCGGGGTCTTTTGCTGGATATTTTAACGTAAGAGCGGCAAAAGGCAGCGGTCGGCCAAAAGGCTGGCATAATTTTGAGGAAAACTATGAAGTTTCAGGACATTATCGGACAAGAGCATATGACAGGGCATTTGCAGAATGCCATACGGATGGGCAAGGTTTCCCATGCGTATATTATCCAGGGGGAAGCAGGCTCCGGTAAGAAGCTGCTGGCAGATACCTTTGCCACCACCCTGCAGTGCGAAGAAGGCGGTATCGAGCCTTGCGGGCACTGTCAGTCCTGCAAACAGGCAGTATCCGGAAATCATCCGGATATCCGGCGGGTAACACATGAGAAGGCCAGCATCAGCGTGGATGACATCCGCCTTCAGTTAAACAATGATATTTTGGTCAAACCCTATAGCAGACCTTACAAGGTCTATATTATAGATGAAGCGGAAAAAATGACGGAACAGGCTCAAAACGCCATGTTAAAAACCATCGAGGAGCCGCCGGAATATGCGGTGATTATTCTTCTGACGGTAAACGCAAAGCTTCTGCTTCCAACCATTTTGTCCCGGTGCATTTTACTTAATGTGCGTCCGGTGGCAAGAGGACAAATCACAAGGCTGTTAACCGAACACTATGGCATTGCAAGCTTTATGGCAGAGGTGGCAGCGGATTTTGCCGACGGAGTTCCGGGCAAGGCCATTGCCTACGCCCAGTCCGGTGAATTTGTGGATTTAAAGGACGAAGTCATCCGGGTGCTCAGAAGATTGGATTCCATGCCGGCAGAAGAAATTTATAAGAAAGTAAAGGAATGGGCCGGCCGAAAGGCAGAGCTTCCTGATATTTTATCCCTGATTAATTTGTGGTACCGGGATGTGTTGGTAATGAAGTCTACCGGTGGGTCCGGAAGGCTTGTTTTCCGGGAAGAAGAAAGAGATTTATCCGCCCGGGCAGAGCATATGAGCTATGCCCGCATTGAGGAGTGCATTCAGGCAATTGAAACAACCAGACAGCGCATGAGCGCCAATGTAAACCTGGAGGTTTCTTTGGAAATGCTGTTGTACACCATGAAGGGCTGATTTATATTAGAAAAGAGTAATGTGGAGGTTATAGATTATGATTAAGGTAATTGGTGTCCGCTTTCGTAAAGCGGGAAAGGTATATTATTTTGATCCACTTGATTTTGACATCAAGCAGGGCAGCAATGTTATTGTAGAAACTGCCAGAGGCGTGGAATACGGTTTTGTTGTGCTGGCGCCAAAGGAAGTGGAGGAGGATAAGGTGGTTCAGCCGTTAAAGCCGGTGATCCGTCCTGCAACTCCTGAGGATGACGAAATTGAACGTGCCAACAAGGAAAAAGAAAAGGAAGCGTTCAAAATCTGTCTGGAAAAAATCAGAAAGCATGAGCTGGAAATGAAGCTTATTGACTGTGAATACACCTTTGACAACAACAAGGTGCTGTTTTACTTTACCGCCGACGGACGTATCGACTTCCGTGACCTGGTAAAGGACCTGGCAGCAGTATTCAAAACAAGAATCGAGCTGCGCCAGATTGGTGTCCGCGACGAGACCAAAATCCTTGGCGGCATCGGCGTATGCGGCAGACCGCTTTGCTGTCATTCCTATTTAACCGATTTTGTGCCGGTTTCCATTAAGATGGCAAAGGAACAGAACCTGTCCTTAAATCCAACCAAGATATCCGGCGTGTGTGGCAGACTGATGTGCTGCTTAAAGAACGAGGAAGAAGCTTACGAAGATTTAAACAGCAAGCTTCCGAACGTAGGTGACTTTGTAACCACAAAGGACGGCTTCAAGGGTGAGGTACAGAGTGTCAGCGTATTAAAGCAGCGGGTAAAGGTGGTTATCACCAAGGATAACGACGAAAAGGAAGTTAAGGATTACCATACCTCCGAGCTTTCCTTCAAGCCACGCCGTAGAAAAGAGCGTAACAATACCGACGACGCAGAATTAAAGGCATTGGAGATGCTGGAAAAGAGAGAAGGCAAATCCAATTTAGGAGACTAAGCATGGAAGAAAAGGCAAACCTTCTGCCCGGCGAGCGCATCGATGATTTGCAGAGGAATAACCTGAAAATTATCCAGAATGAAGAAAAGTTTTGCTTTGGCATGGACGCGGTGCTTCTGTCCGGATTTGCAAAAGTAAAGCCGGGGGAACGTGTCCTTGATATGGGTACCGGCACCGGCATCATTCCGATTTTGCTGTCCGCCAAAACAGAAGCAGGGCATTTGACCGCCCTGGAAATCCAGGAAGAAAGTGCGGACATGGCCCGCCGCAGTGTGGCAATGAATAATCTGCAGGAAAAAATCGAGGTGGTTACCGGTGATATCAAAGAAGCCTCTGCCATTTTTGGCAAGGCAACCTTTGAGGTAGTTACCTGCAATCCGCCTTACATGAACGACATGCACGGCTTAAAAAATCCGGAGCTCCCAAAGGCCATTGCAAGACATGAGGTGCTTTGCTCTTTAGAGGACGTAGTACGGGAGGCCTCCGCAGTGTTAAAACCAAACGGCCGCTTTTACATGGTGCACCGGCCCTTCCGTCTGGCGGAAATTTTTAACCTGTGCCAGAAGTATAAACTGGAGCCAAAGGCCATGCGGCTGGTTCATCCCTTTGCGGATAAGGAACCGAACATGGTATTATTGGAGTGCTTAAAGGGCGGCAAGTCCATGATAAAAATCGCGCCGCCGCTTATTGTTTATAAAGAGCAGGGCGTGTATACCCAGGAGATATATGATGTGTACGGATACTAAAGGAACCTTATATTTGTGTGCCACTCCCATCGGAAATCTGGAGGATATCACCTTCCGTGTCATCCGCACCTTAAAAGAGGTGGACGTGATTGCAGCGGAGGATACCAGAAACAGCATCAAGCTGTTAAATCACTTCGAGATTAAAACCCCGATGACGAGCTACCACGAATACAATAAAATAGAAAAAGGAAGAGAATTGGTGCAGCAGATGCTTGGCGGTACCAATGTTGCTTTGATTACCGATGCCGGAACACCCGGTATTTCCGACCCGGGTGAGGAACTGGTAAAAATGGCAAGGGAAGCGGGCATTACCGTAACAAGCCTGCCGGGGGCATGCGCCTGTGTAACGGCGCTGACCATTTCCGGGCTGCCAACCAGACGCTTTGCCTTTGAGGCATTTCTTCCGTCCGATAAAAAGGAGTGCCGTCAGGTGCTTGCCGATTTACAGGAAGAAACCAGAACCATCATCCTGTACGAGGCGCCTCACCGGTTAAAAAAGACCCTGGCTCTTTTGCTGGAAACCTTGAGCGACCGTCAGATGACCGTGTGCCGGGAACTGACCAAAAAGCATGAAGCTACGGTGTCCGGCTCAATTTCCGAAGTACTTGCCCATTTTGAGGCAGAGGAACCAAGAGGGGAATGTGTGCTGGTCATCCACGGCAAGGATTTTGCGGAGTTTGAAAAAGAAGAACAGGCCAAGTGGCAGGAAATGTCCATTGCGGAGCATGTGGAGCATTATCTTTCCCAGGGCATGGATAAAAAAGAAGCCATGAAGGCGGCAGCGGCAGACAGAGGCATCTCCAAGCGGGACGTGTATCAGGCGCTGTTGGAAAAATAGATAAAAATTAAGGCCATCGAAGATTCGGTGGCCTTTTACTCTTATGTAAAATATGTACTATTCGATAATTCCTGCAAGTTTTGCAAGCTCTTTAATGGATTCCTTGGAAACCATCTTGCCGCAATATTCTACGAGATCCTCGGTGCTGCCGGTGAAGGTATCCACAGGAGCGAACTTCTTTAAGATAATCATATCTTCAGAAACGTAAATCTCCACAGGATCTTTTTCTCCGATGTCCAGGTTTCTGCGTAACTCAATTGGCAAAGTGATTCGGCCCAGCTCGTCCAGCTTGCGGACAATACCGGTGTTTTTAATAATCTGACCCATGATAATTACTCCTTACTTCTTTAGATTTTGAACTTGTCCTCTATCAAAGCTCGTGACATTATTATACATGAATAGGAAGAATTTGTAAAGTCCTAATTGGAAATTCTTAACATTTTTTGGCGGTTTTATGGAGAATAAGTAACGTGAACCGGGAATATGATAGAAGTGATGAAAGCATAGGACAATAAATTATGTTAAATACAATTTGGGCATGGATGATTTTAATCGGCGTGGCAGTGGGCATCCTTACGGGAAATATGGAAGCCGTGGGAAACGGAGCTCTGAAATCGGCGGGCAGTGCGGTAACGCTGTGCATTACCATGATGGGCATTTTGTCCATGTGGACAGGGCTCATGCAGGTGGCAAGAGCCAGCGGACTACTGGAAAAAATGGCGGGATGGCTTTCGCCGGTGATTGGATTTTTGTTTCCAAAAATAAAAAAAGACTCCAAAGCGGCGGAGTACATAGCAACCAATATGGTGGCGAACGTGCTGGGGCTTGGCTGGGCGGCAACCCCGGCGGGCATTAAGGCCATGGAGGAACTGGCGGCGCTGGAAGAAGAGCGGGGGACGCCGGGGTATGAGCCGGAGAACCGGGGAAGTGCCGTAGGTCTTGTACAGCACCAAGGCATCCCGAGGGCAGCCAGTGACGAAATGTGCACCCTGCTGGTTATCAACATGTCTTCGCTGCAGCTGATTCCCATCAATATGATTGCGTACCGCAGCCAGTACGGAAGCGTTTCGCCGGCGGCTATAGTGGCTCCGGTAATTTTGGCAACGGTTATCAGCACGATTGTAGCAGTGGTATTTTGTAAATTAAAACAAAAATCTTAGAATAAAACAAAAAATATAAAAAAGAGATTGCAATTTCTAAAAAGGTCTGTTATACTGTATTACGGAAAGAAAATCAGGTGTAAACCAACAAAGAAAAAACGGAGGATTTTGTTATGAGAATACTTGTTACCGGCGGCGCCGGCTATATCGGTAGCCACACATGCGTAGAGTTATTAAATGCAGGCCACGAGGTAGTTGTGGTGGACAATTTGTGCAATTCCAGTGAAAAGTCCCTGGAGCGTGTGGAAAAAATCACAGGAAAACCGGTGGTATTTTATCAGGCAGATCTTTTAGATAAAGAAGCGTTAGAAAATATTTTTGCAAACGAAAAGGTAGATGCGGTTATCCATTTTGCAGGCTTAAAGGCAGTAGGTGAGTCCGTGGCAAAGCCTCTGGAATATTATCACAACAACATCACAGGCACCCTCATCCTGTGTGATGTTATGAGAAACCACGGCGTAAAGAACATCATCTTCAGTTCTTCCGCTACCGTTTACGGCAACCCGGCATTTATTCCGATTACTGAAGCTTGTCCAAAGGGCGACATCACCAATCCTTACGGCCGCACCAAGGGCATGCTGGAGCAGATTTTAACCGATCTTAACACTGCAGACCCTGAATGGAACGTGGTACTCCTTCGTTACTTTAATCCAATCGGCGCCCACAAGAGCGGCACCATCGGCGAAGACCCTAAGGGCATTCCAAACAACCTGGTGCCATATATCTCCCAGGTTGCGGTTGGCAAGTTAGAGCGTCTGAACGTATTCGGCAACGACTACGACACCCACGACGGCACCGGCGTAAGAGACTACATCCACGTAGTTGACCTGGCTATCGGTCACGTAAAGGCATTAAAGAAGATTGAGGACAAGAGCGGCGTTTCCATCTACAATCTGGGCACCGGTAACGGCTACAGTGTTCTTGACATTGTTAAGGCATTTGAAAAGGCCTGCGGCAAGGAAATTCCTTATATCATCAGAGAGCGTCGTCCGGGCGACATCTCCACCTGCTACGCAGACCCTGCCAAGGCAAAAGAAGAACTGGGCTGGACCGCAGAGCGCGGCATCGAAGAAATGTGCGAAGACACCTGGAGATGGCAGAGCAATAATCCTAACGGATACGAAGCATAAAATCTTCTGCGCCGCATGGCAGCAGACATAATTTAGGAATGAAATTTACACCGTCACGATACAATATACTAATTGTGTTGTGGCGGTGTTTTTCTATGGACTTTTTAGTATATCTTTCTTATTATATGATTCCCTTGTTGATTTTTTATATTGTGGGATTTGGCATTCTGCAGAAGGTAGACGTGTATCAGGAATTTGTAAAAGGCGCCAAAGACGGCATGAAAACTGTGGTGGAGCTGTTGCCTACCCTGATTGGACTTTTGATGGCTGTGGGCGTTTTACGCGCCTCAGGAGCACTGGATATTCTGGCACAGTGGCTTACACCGGTGGCAAACGCCCTGCACTTTGACGCTGCCCTGCTTCCGGTATCCTTTATTAAGCTCTTTTCCTCCTCGGCAGCCACGGGCCTTGTATTGGACATTTTTGAAACCTACGGCCCGGATTCCCTGCTCGGTAAAACCGTGTCCATCCTCTGCTCCAGTACGGAGACGGTGTTTTATACGATGAGTGTTTATTTGATTGCTGCAAAAGTAAAGAAGGCAAGATGGACGCTGGCTGGCGGGTTACTTTCCACCATTGTGGGTATTGTGGCAAGTATTTGGGTGGCACAGTGGGTGTGAGGGGGAAATTAAGTTCTCCCCCCGCCACCGGTAAGAATTACTAATAGGATTGTTTGTATTCGCCAATGAAATCTTTTATCATGGACACATCTTCGTATATTAGTTTTAAATATGTCTCAATAATAAAAGGTTCTTCTTCGTTGGATTTTGTAGAATAGAGGTTATCTTCTTTTGTGTTGTCCGAAGATTGATTGGAAAGAGATAAATTACTATTCTCGGTTACGTAAGGAAATGCGGGTGAAATATCACCATTAATTATTTTCTCAATTCTGTTTAAACGTTGTTCTATTTGTTTTATCTGGTGCCGCACAGGAGTTGTGAGTCTTTGTAGATAAGCACTCATGTGTACTTTGAATTCGCTTTCAGTCATCATAGGTTTTCCTCCGTTATGTGATATATAATAAAAGAGATTGGTTTTACAAAACGTTTTGTGGGCTAAGTATAAATGATAAAAGCCGGCTTGGCAATCTCGGAAAACCTTACAAAAAAACAGCCGATTTTTGGCAGGTTTGCACGAAATTTCGGCCCGAAAATTTGACGAAAACAGGCGCAAAGGTGCATGGATAAAGGGTTAACAGAGTGTGTGTCAAAAGTGTGGCAGAGAAAAACGGTCTTGGCGGTATCCGAATATTTTGTTATAATACTCGCAGAGCATATTTTCTTTTGTTTTGGCCAAAACACTCTTAGATTCTTTGGAATTATTTTTTGAAAATTCATGCTTTAGGATACCTTGCAAATAATTACAGTATAAACAATTTGCCAATATTAGTGAACTATAGTAAACTATAAGAAAAGAGGAATATATTGAGCACAAAAAAGGATAGAAAGACGCAATCGGATACCACAGTTGAAGAAATAGTCGATAACCTGACCCTATTTGACGATGATTTAATGTCTATTGTATTTGACGGTAACATACCAGCAACAGAGCTGCTTTTAAAGATTATTTTGGAAAGAAATGATATCAAGGTTCTAAGTGTAGTCGGACAAAAGGAACTGAAAAATCCCGTAGTGGGCGGAAGAAATATCCGGCTGGATATTTTAGCCGAAGACGGGCAAGGTGAACAGTTTAATGTAGAGGTACAGCGCAAAGATTCCGGTGCCATCGAACGCCGAGCCAGATTTCACAGTAGCATGATTGACAGCCGGATGCTAAAGAAAAAACAGGATTTTAAAGAGATTAAAGATTCCTATATGATTATGATTACGCAAAATGATTATTTTTCCAATGGGTTGCCGATATATACGGTAAACCGTCATATTGAAGAATTAAAAGTACGGTTTGAAGACGGTTCGCACATCGTGTATGTTAACGGTAGCTATAAAGGTAATGACCCGATAGGAAGACTCATGCATGATTTTAACTGTAAAAAGTCGAAGGATATGTATCATAAGGAATTAGCAGATGGCGTAAGGCATTTTAAAGAAGGAGGAGGCAAGAAAATGGTTTGTGATGCAGTAGAAGAATATGCTGAAAAGAAGGCAAAAGAGGCAGCAAAGGAAGCGGCAAAGAAAGCGGCAAAGAAAGCGACAATAAGGGAGGCAATAGAAGCGGGATTTGCGTATGGTGCAGATAAAGAAGTTGTTATTGCGAGAGTAAACAAAGAATTTGGCATCACGGTAGAAGAGGCAGAAAAACTGTATAACAGGTACGCAAAATCCATAGCATAGCAATAAAATTTACAAAAAAGTTGCAGCCCCACCCCCAAAATCTAGACTAACACCCCTCAGCCACCACCACCTGTGGTGGCTGTTCTACATCTTTAGAAAAAAGTTGAAAAAAGTTGTAAAAAGGGCTAAAGTCCCAGAAAATAATTCCGATATAATTAGTGTAAGCAAGAAGATAACTTCTTGCGGAAGAATCACTCTACTGACAAATCCTAGGTTGTTCGAAAGAGGAAGTCTTCCAAAAAAATCAAAACCAAAAAGTGATTCCCGAAAGGACTCGGGAACCGGACGGGCAAACCCGTACCGGACACAATTCAAGGAGGTAAATATTATGGCAATGATCGTACAGCACAACATGACAGCGATGAACACTAACAGACAGTTAGGTATCAGCACAAACGCA
>JAZNXI010000134.1:0-17990 GCA_045593825.1 Lachnospiraceae bacterium | reverse complement strand
GTTCTGTCTTTTTTTGTTCATAACGAAAGCATTTTGAAGCAAAGGGAGAGTGCGGTGGTGTCGTGGGGCGCACGAGGTCCGGGGGACCTCGGTTCTGCGCCGACCGGAGCGGGAGCGTAGACCAAATCCCTCTCTCGCTACTAAAACAAAATAAGTAAAAAGCAAAAAAACGGAAGGGAAAGCCTATCCGTTTTTTTATTTGTGTGATATAATAGCCACGTATGCTTGATGAAAGAGGATTTTAAATCATGAAATTGAAATATAACTTATTACTTTTTGCAGGTGCGGTTTTATTACTTGCAGGCTGTGCAGGTGAAAAGAATACGGTGCCGACTCCAACCGATGTGCCGGGAATAACAACAGCGGCTCCGACAAATACATCGACCCCAACACCAATGGTAACCCCGGAGCCTACAGCGACTTCTACACTGACTCCGCCCCCGGAGCCAACGGAAACACCAACGCCAACTCCAACCCTAACTCCTACTCCAACAAATACCCCAACCCCGACTCCAACCGAGGCGCCTAAGTTGATTGTTATTGACCCGGGGCATCAGCGTAAGGGCAATTATGATAAGGAACCAAACGGACCGGGTTCTTCGGAGATGAAGGCAAAGGTGTCTTCCGGAACCCAGGGCACATCCACCGGTATTCCGGAGTATGAGTTAACCCTGGCGGTAAGCCTGTATTTAAAGGATGAACTCCTTTCCAGAGGCTATGAGGTTATTATGACAAGAGAAACCCATGATATTGACATCTCCAATGTGGAACGAGCAATCATTGCCAACGAAGCAAAGGCGGATGCCTTTATCCGGGTACATGCGGACAGCTCAGACAGCGCTTCTGCAAAGGGCGTTATGACCATCTGCCAGACCCCGGAGAACCCATATAATGCAGAATGGTACGAAGAAAGTTACCGGCTTTCCAAACTGGTGTTAGAAGAAGTAGTTGCTTCCACCGGAGCAAAAAAACGCAGAATCTGGGAAACCGACACCATGACCGGCATTAACTGGACCACGGTGCCAACCACCATTCTGGAGATGGGCTTCATGTCCAACCCGGAAGAGGACAAATTGATGGCAACCGAAGAGTACAGGAAGAAGATTGCGCTAGGTGTGGCAAATGCCATTGATAAGTATTTACAGAACGAATAGAGGAAATAATATGCAGATAGAAGAACAGGTACAGGGCATTGAACTGGTGCTTAATACAAACGAAGAAGTTTTTTCGCCAACGGCGGTAGATAAGGGAACCAAAGCCATGCTTTCCTTTGTAGAGTTTAAGGAAAATGATAAGGTGCTGGACCTTGGCTGCGGCTGCGGTGTGGTAGGCATTGTGGCAGCAAAGCAGATAGGGGCAGAGCATGTGGTCATGTGTGATGTCTCCGAAAATGCGGTGCAGTTGTCAAAGCAAAATGCGTCAGCAAACGGCGTGGATGGCGTAACCATCCGCCAGAGCGACGGTTTAAGAGAAATTTCCGAAACCGGATTTACCCTTATCTTAAGTAATCCGCCCTATCATACGGATTTTGCGGTGGCAAAGGGCTTCATCGAGGATGGGTTTAAAAAGCTTGTCATCGGCGGCAAAATGGTAATGGTAACCAAGCGCTTGGATTGGTACAGAAACAAGCTGTCATCGGTGTTTGGTGGCGTTACGGTGAAGGAAAAAGACGGTTACTATGTGTTTCTTGCAGAAAAACGCGGCAACCGTAAACCGAAAAAAGAAAAGAAAAATGAGCAGGTAATGTCGAAGAAACTGCAGCGCAAATATGCGAAGAAGGTGTAGGAGGTAAGTTATGAGAATCGGTACAGGTTATGATGTACATCGTTTAGTGGAAGATAGAGCGTTAATACTGGGTGGTGTGGTAATTCCGTATGAAAAGGGTCTGCTTGGTCATTCCGATGCGGATGTATTGTTACATGCCATTATGGATGCTTTACTTGGAGCGGCAGCCCTTGGGGATATCGGAAAGCATTTCCCGGATTCCAACGAAAAGTATAAGGGTATTTCCAGCATGGAATTGTTACGGGAAGTGAAGAAGCTTTTGGATGAAGAGCTGTTTATCGTAGAAAATATTGATGCCACCATCATTGCACAGCGTCCGAAGATGGCACCGTATTTGCAGGAAATGCGGGAAAATATCGCAGGGGTTCTGCAGATTGATGTTTCCCAGGTGAATGTGAAGGCCACCACAGAGGAAGGCCTTGGTTTTACCGGAGAAGGTCTTGGAATCGCTTCCCAGGCGGTATGTTTACTGGAGAATGTAAGAAATTTTTCTTATGGCGGAAACGGTGGAAGTGCCTACGCTTATGATGCAGGTATGGAGGCCGGAACGGCGTGTTCCCATTGTTCGGGATGCCACAAAAGAATGGAAGAATAAAGATGGAAAGTAGTTACCGGCAGCAGAACTGGAAAGAAGTTTTGCTGTCGGTTTATTTTTTTGAAAAAAGTTCTTGACAACTAATGAAAGTTAGGATAAACTAACCATGAAGTTAGTTGAAACTAACTCTAAAAAGAAATGACTAATCAGAATAGCAGATGCGTTTTTGTGAGAAACTATTCCGGTAGCTGTTAATAAGGTTTCGTAAGGGAGAATGTTTATGGTTTTGCAAAATAATACAGAATGGCTCAATGAGCAAATCGCTGCCCAGTGTGCTCCGCTTCTGGCGGGATTAAAACCATCGAACCTGCTGATAATTCCTAAGGGTATGGAGGCGGTTTTAAGACATTCTTTAAGAGGAACAAGGATTTCGCTGTATCTTCTTTCGGAATATGATGGAAAACAGGTATATTTGCTGTATAAAGTAAACGAACTGATTGTTTATCTCACAGAACAGAGCGTTCAAAGATTGCTTTTGGATCTTGGGTACGAGGGTGGAGAATTATATTCGCTGTTACAAAGAGTATCAAAAAAATATACCGCCCATAAGCAGGAAAAGGAAGCGTTTCCCCATGAACTGGGTCTTCTGCTTGGCTATCCCGCAGTGGATGTAAAAGGCTTTATGGAACAGGCGGGGAAAAACTTTTTATATTCCGGTTATTGGAAGGTGTACGGAAATGTGCGGGAAACAAGGCTTCTTTTTAGGGAGTTTGGCAGGGCAAAGGAATATGTTGTCCGGTTGGTGAAACAGGGTTACAGCATTGCTGAAATCATGGCAATGTATTATAAAACGAAAGCTATCGCCTAGCGGTAGGCAAAAAAAGAAAGAAGGAATGTTTATGGAAGAAATTTATGTAGTATACTGGTCTCAGACAGGTAATACAAAGGAAATGGCAGAAGCAGTGGGTGTCGGCATTGAAGAAGCAGGAAAAGCCGCGAAGGTAATCGAGGTTGGCAGCGTGTCTGCAGATGTATTAAAGGATGCAACGGTATTTGCCATGGGATGTCCAGCCATGGGTGCAGAGGTTCTGGAAGAGGAAGAAATGGAACCTTTCGTGGCTGAGGTAGAGAAGTTTGCAGCAGGTAAGAAAATTGCACTGTTTGGTTCCTACGGCTGGGGCGACGGCGAATGGATGCGTGACTGGGAAGTGCGTATGAAGAATGCGGGAGCAGAACTTGTGGGCGGTGCCGGTGTAATGTGTAATGAGACTCCGGATGCAGATGCAGTGGCAGAATGCAAGGCACTGGGAGCAAAACTGGCCCGGTAAGCAGAATGCAACCGTGTTATAAAAAATTTAACACGGTAAATGATTAAATTTCCTTGACAAAAACAGCCGGATTGCATAGAATAAAGTAAATGCAAAAAGCGTTGAACGGAAAGAGTAGCAATATCCAAAGTTTCAGAGAGGGAGCGTCACCGGCTGAAAGCGTTCCTAACAGAAGAATTGTGAAGTGCGTCCGGGAGCTGGCAGAGGGAACAGTTAGCGTAAGTAATAAGTATCTCTGTCCGGAAAACAGCCGTTATCTGTGTTAAGGTGGAATTGTGTATTGCAATTCAATTAGAGTGGAACCGCGGATATAACCGTCTCTATCGTCAGATAGGGGCGGTTTTCTTGTTGTATAAGCAAAAATTCAGGAGGATTAACATGGGGTTAATTTCGTATGTGAAGGAAGAAATGCAGGTCATCATGGAACGCGACGCTGCCATTAAAACACCAATGGAAGTTTTTTTATACCCGAGCTTTAAGGCAATTATGAGACACCGGGTGGCACACTGGCTGTATGAGCATAAATGCTTCTTCCTGGCCCGTTGGTATTCCCAGCGGACGGTGCGCAAAACCGGTATTGAAATTCATCCCGGGGCCACCATTGGCAAGGGCTTGTTTATTGACCATGGTAACGGTGTAATTATCGGTGAAACCACCATCATCGGCGACAATGTAACCTTGTATCAGGGCGTAACTCTTGGTGGTACCGGTAAGGAGCAGGGCAAGCGCCATCCTACCATCGGCAACAACGTAATGATTAGTGCCGGCGCCAAGGTTCTTGGTTCCTTTACGGTTGGTGAGAACTCTAAAATCGGTGCGGGCTCCGTGGTAATTTCTGAGGTGCCGCCAAACTGTACGGTGGTGGGTGTTCCGGGCCGTGTGGTAAAACGCGATAACCTCCGTGTGCCGAGGGAAGACATGGATCAGGTACATCTGCCTGACCCACTGAAGAATGATATCGATTCCCTGAAGAAAGAAAACGAGCGTCTGTCTAAGATGATTGATGTATTACTGAAAAATTGTCCGGACGAATAACGTGCTTGACATGAAAATATATAAAAATACAAAATGAATTAGAAAGAGGAAGTTTTTATGGAAAACAAAGTTTATTTATTCAACACACTTACCAGAAAGGTAGAAAATTTAATTCCGAATGTGGACGGCAAAATCAACATGTACACCTGTGGTCCTACCGTGTATCACTTTGCCCATATCGGTAACCTGCGCTGCTACATCATGGAAGATATTTTGGAAAAGACCCTGCGCTACGTGGGTTATGATGTAAAGCGTGTTATGAACATCACCGACGTTGGCCACTTATCCAGCGATGCAGATACCGGCGAAGACAAGATGTTAAAGGGTGCAAAGCGCGAAAACAAGACCGTTATGGAAATTGCGAAGTTTTACACCGACGCTTTCTTTGCAGACTGCGAGAAGTTAAATATCAAGCGTCCTGACGTGGTAGAACCTGCCACCAACAGCATTGACAACTTCGTCGAAATGGTAGAAAAGCTTCTGGAAAAGGGCTATGCTTATGTGGCAGGCGGCAACGTATATTTTGATACTTCCAAGCTTCAGGAATACTATGTATTCTCCAGCCAGGCAGAGCAGGAGTTAATGACTGCGGTGCGTGATGACGTAAGCGAGGATGAAAACAAGAGAAATAAGAGTGACTTCGTGCTTTGGTTCACCAAGTCCAAGTTTGATAATCAGGAATTAAAGTGGGATAGCCCATGGGGCGTAGGATACCCGGGCTGGCATATTGAGTGCTCCTGCATCAGCATGAAGCACCTGGGCGAGTACATGGATATCCACTGCGGCGGTATCGACAACATCTTCCCGCACCATACCAACGAAATTGCCCAGAGTGAGGCATACCTTGGCCACAAGTGGTGTAACTACTGGTTCCATGTGCATCATTTAACCGAGAAGGGCAACCAGAAGATGAGTAAGTCTAACGGTGAATTCTTAACCGTGTCCCTGTTGGAAAAGAAGAATTACAAGCCGATTGTGTACCGTTTCTTCTGCCTGCAGTCCCATTACCGCAAGCCTCTGGAATTTTCCTACGAAGTGCTTGATAACGTGGGTGTGGCTTACGAAAAGCTTCACAAGAGAGTGCTGGAATTAAAGGAAGACGGCGCGGTAGACGAGGTGAAGTTTACCGAGTACCGTGCAAAGTTTGAAGATGTGCTTTCCAACGATATGAATACTTCCATGGCAATCACCATGATTTACGACGTTCTCCGTGATGAGATGAACGATGCTACCAAGAAGGCGTTGATTGCAAGCTTTGATGAGGTGCTTTCCCTTGACCTTACCGTGGCAGAAGAAGCAGCTGCTGTAGATGCAGAGTTAGAAGCTTTTGTTCTTGCAAAGATTGAAGAACGTAAGGCTGCCAAGAAGGAAAAGGATTTTGCCAAGGCGGATGCCATCCGTGCAGAACTTTTGGAAAAGGGCGTTCAGATTAAGGATACCAGAGAAGGAACTATCTGGGAGCTCGTGTAAAGGCGGCGTGTTATGGAAAAAGCAATAAAAAATACATTTAACACACCGGACATCAACGCAGACCAGTATTCGCCGTTAACCCTGGCATATATGGGAGACTGCGCCTATGAAATAGTCATCCGTACACTGCTGGTCCACAAGGGAAATACCCATGTGGACCGGTTAAACAAGCGGGCCAGCAATCTTGCCAAGGCGGCAACCCAGTCACAGATTGTCGGGGTGATTCAGGACAGCCTGACGGAAGAAGAGCTGACCATCTATAAGAGGGGCAGAAATGCCAAATCCTATACCAGTGCAAAGAATGCCAGTATCAACGATTACCGTCGTGCTACAGGCTTTGAAGCGCTGATTGGCTGGTTGTATTTAAAAGGCGAGTTTGACCGCATGACGGAGCTGATTAAGCTTGGCTTTGAAGGTATCGGTGCAGAAATTTTAGAAAGAGAGTAAATTATGGAATCCACAGAAAAGAGAGAAATGAAAGTAGAAGAAACCAAAATCGAGGGAAGAAACGCCGTCATCGAGGCGTTTCGTTCCGGTAAGCCGATTGACAAGCTGTTTTTACTGGACGGCTGTCAGGACGGCCCAATTAAGACTATTTTAAGAGAAGCTAAGAAGGGCGATACTATTATCAATTTTGTGTCCAAGGAGCGTTTAGACCAGATTTCCGACACCGGAAAGCATCAGGGTGCCATTGCCTATGCGGCAGCCTATGAATATTCCGAAGTGGAGGACATGCTGGCTTTGGCAAGAGAGCGTGGCGAAGCGCCGTTCCTCATCATTCTGGACGGTATCGAAGACCCGCACAACTTAGGTGCCATCATCCGTACCGCAAACCAGGCTGGTGCCCATGGCGTTATCATTCCAAAGCGCCGTGCGGTGGGCTTAACCGCCACCGTGGCAAGAACCTCCGCAGGTGCGTTAAATTACACTCCGGTTGCCAAGGTAACCAACATTGTGCAGACCATGGAAGAATTAAAGAAGGAAGGTCTTTGGTTTGTCTGCGCGGATATGGACGGCGAAGTAATGTACCGCCAGAACCTGACCGGACCTATCGGTTTGGTTATCGGTAACGAAGGTGAAGGCGTCAGCCGTCTTGTGAAAGAAACCTGCGATTTTACCGCAAGTATTCCGATGAAGGGCCAGATTGATTCTCTGAACGCTTCCGTTGCCATGGGTATTCTGGCATATGAAATTGTAAGACAGCGTATGAAATAAAAATGAGTTGAATACTTTCAAGAAAGGAGAGTGCGTCATGAGGGAATTCGAGCAGATGTCCGATGAGGCTTTGGTGGAATCAATCGTTGTCGGCGATTCGGAGGCTATGGATTTTTTGATGAACAAGTATAAAAACCTGGTCCGCAGCCGGGCACGCACTCTGTTTCTTGTGGGGGCAGATAAAGAGGACTTGATTCAGGAGGGAATGATCGGGCTTTATAAGGCCATCCGGGATTATAATGCGGAAAAACAGGTATCGTTCCGGAACTTTGCAGAGCTTTGTATTACCAGACAGATGTATTCTGCTATTAAAGGTTCCAATACCAAAAAGAACCAACCGTTAAATAATTATATTTCCATTGACAGCATGGAGTCCGCAGAAGACCGGGAAAACCCGCTGGAACAGCTGCTTGGAACCGAATTTGAAAAAAATAAAAATCCTGAGCAATTAGTGCTTGACAAAGAAGCAGCTGATGTGTTATCATATACACTCGTAGGGCATTTAAGCGAGATGGAAAAGCAAGTTCTTCGGTTTTACATGAAAGACATGAATTACAGCCAAATCGCAACGGCACTTGGCAAAGAGCCAAAGGCAGTAGATAATGCACTGCAACGAATTAAAAAGAAGCTTAGTCAGGTTTTAAAAGAACTGGAATAGGCAAAATGCTTCCGTGGCACAGTAGGTAGCGCGCATCCTTGGTAAGGATGAGGTCGGCGGTTCAAGTCCGCTCGGAAGCTTTTAAAACAGGCGTGTAAACAGTAAGGTTTACACGCTTTTTTCTTTTTGCCGAAAAAGGTCGTACAGGTTTTGCGTTTTAAGAATTTCTAATATTTTCTAAGAAAATTTTGTGTATGTGGTAGAAAAATATCACTAAATGTGGTATGCTATTATTATATATAGGGTTTTATCGGATTACATATAGAGAAAACAGTAGGGAATAAGGAGGAATATCCATGAAGCAGTTAAGCTTACTCACAAAAATCATGTTTTGTATCGTAGCCATTCTTTTGGTTGTTACCGTGGTGCTGGGCATCATGACGGCAGTCAAAGACAGTAAAGAAGGTAAAGATAAAAATCAAAATATAACCAGTACCACATTAACCCCGAGTCCTACACCGGAATCTGAACCAAGTACAAGTCCGTCGGCAACCCCGAGTCCGGAGCCTACAGAAACTCCGACTCCGGTTCCTACAGAAGCACCGGTGGCTACCGGCGGTCATAAGATTGCTATCGACCCGGGTCAGCAGAAGAGCCAGATGACAGAGGAAGAACCGGTAGGTCCGGGGGCATCTGCAACCACGGCAAAAATGTCTTACGGTGCAACCAGTACCACTACAGGTAAGAGAGAATATGAATGGAGTCTTCTGTTTGCAAAGCGTCTTGAGGCAGAGTTAATTTCCAGAGGTTATGAAGTTGTTCTTACCCGTGAAGAGCATGATGTAAAAATCAGTAATGCGGAGCGTGCACAGTTTGTTAACGAAAGCGGTGCAGAACTTTACTTAAGCATTCAGGCAGATGCAGCATCCAATAAAGATGCCAAGGGTATTTACACACAGATTCCATCCAAGAACAACGCTTTTGTAGGCAATTTATACGACGATTGTAAGCGTCTTGCAAAAGAAATCCAGAACAACCTGATTGCAGAAACCGGCACCAAGGACAGGGGCGTTCAGGAAAATGACAAGGTTGCTGCCATCAACTACAGTGAAGTTCCGGTGGCAGTGCTGCAGTTAGGATTTATGTCCAACGTGGAAGAGGATACAAATCTTTGGTCCGAAAGCTATCAGGACAAGATGATTAAGGCGATTTGCGATGGTATCGATACATACTTCCGTGAACAGTAAATTATCAGGAGAGAAATCAATGCGGAATATCCAGTTAATCATTGAATATGACGGCTCCCGTTACGACGGTTGGCAGAAGGCGGTTACCACCGCAAAGAATGCTGCCTCTTTAAAGGGTGGCGCCATTCAGGAAAAAATAGAAGAAGTGCTTTCCAAAATGGAAGAAACACCGGTGGAACTTATCGGTGCCATTCGTACGGAGGCCGGAGTACATGCTTATCGTCAGGTGGCAAATTTCCGTACCGAATCAAAGAAAAAGACATATGAAATCAAGCAGTATTTAAACCGCTATTTGCCAAGAGACATCGCGGTGCTGGAAGCATTGGAGGTAAACGACCGTTTTCATGCGGCATTTAATGCCAAAGGCTTTGTGTTTGAGTATCATATTACCATTGGTGAAGTGCCATCTGTGTTTGACAGAAAATACAATTACTATTGCTTTAAACGGCCGGATATTGCGGCCATGAAGGCGGCAGCGGGCAAACTTACCGGAACTCACGATTTTAAAGCATTTTCCGATAATAAGCGAATGAAAAAATCTACGGTCCGCACGATTTCCGATATTGATATTTATTCCAGCGAATCTGAAATTACCATTACCGTTACAGGTGATGACTTTTGGCCGAATATGGTGCGGAATCTGGTGGGAACCATGCTGGGTGCTGGCCTTGGTGAATTGACAGCAGAAGAAATTCCGGACATCATTGCTTCCGGCGACAGAGAGCGCATCGGTCGGGCGGTAGACCCGAAGGGACTGTTCCTGGCAGATGTAAAATACGCATAAACGTTGGAGGAAAATATGGCAAATCATAGAATTCTTGTAAAGTGTGTGGTGAATTACGGTAGTGAATACCTGTTATTAAAAAAGTGGTATGATGACCGTATCGACGATCCGTACCAGTGGGAATTTGCGGACGGTGAAGTAGAGTTCGGGGAATCTCCGGAGCGGGCGGCAGAGCGTATTGTGGCGGAGGCCGCAGGCCTTACGGCAGAAGCTGCAAAGCCTCTGTATACTTGGCAGTATATGCTGGGTGATACCTCCAACATCGGCATTTGCTATTTACTGTATGCCCACAATGCGGAAACTGTAATTTCCGAAGAATATGCGGAAGCAGTCTGGGTAGACCGCTTTGGATTTGCAGATTATATTCAAAATAAGAAGCTGCTGAAGGATATTGAAAAAGCAGACTTGTAGCAGAAAGGAACAACGACATGAGTATGTTAATTCGTGGAGGACATTTAATCGACCCTTCCGCAGAGCGTGACGGCATTTTTGATATTTTGATTAAAGACGGCACAGTAGCAGAGCTGGCTGAGTGGAAGAACGGTGAGGCACCTGTATGGCAGGAAGAAGCAGATGAAATTATCGATGCCACCGGAAAGTATGTAATGCCGGGCTTTATTGATTTACATGTACATTTAAGAGAACCGGGCCTGGAATATAAAGAAACCATCGCAACCGGTGCTATGGCGGCAGCGGCAGGCGGTTTCACCAGTGTTTGTCCGATGCCAAACACCAAGCCATCCACCGATACACCGGAAAAAATCACCGCATTGCTTCAGAAGGCGAAGCAGGATTCCAAGATTCACGTTCTTCCAATCGGAGCAATCTCCATCGGGCAGGAAGGAAAGGTGTTGGCGGATATCAAGGGCATGGCAAAGGCCGGCGCCGTTGCATTCAGTGAAGACGGTAAATCGGTAATGAATTCCGCTCTGTATGCAGAAGGCTTAAAGCTGGCGGCAGAAGCGGGAGTGCCTGTATTTGCCCATTGCGAAGACATCGATTTAGTGCGCGGCGGCGTTATGAACGCCGGAAAGCGTGCCGAGGAGCTGGGACTTCCGGGCATTACCAATGCGGTGGAAGACATTATTACTGCCAGAGATATTTTCCTGGCGAGGGAAACCGGCGTTAAGCTTCACTTGTGCCACTGTTCCACCAAAGACAGTGTAAAAATGATTGCCATGGCAAAGGCAGAGGGGTTACCGGTCAGCGGCGAAACAGGCCCTCACTATTTTACAATGATTGATGAAGAAATTCCTAAGGACTGGGGAAATTACAAAATGAACCCTCCTCTTCGCGGAAAAGAAGATAAAGAAGCGTTGATTCAAGCGCTGCAGGACAATGTGCTGGAGGCAATTGCCACCGACCATGCTCCTCATTCCAAAGAGGAAAAAGAGCAGTCTATGTTAAAGTCACCATTTGGCATTGTGGGCTCCGAAACCGCCTATGCCTTAACGGTAACCGAACTGGTACGTACCGGTAAGATTACCATGAACCAGCTGGTAGAGCGTATGAGTGCTTCTCCGGCTAAAATCCTCGGTATCAATAAGGGCAGCCTGCAGGTTGGTATGCCGGCAGACATTACCATCGCAGATGTTGATTCTGCATGGAGCATAGACCCTGAAAAGTTCTATTCTAAAGGAAAGAACACACCGTTTGCCGGAAAAGAAGTGTACGGCAAGATTTATTACACCATCGCAGAAGGTGAGATTGCATTTGCACAGGAATAATAACAGCAGTATGCTGTAAAAAAGTATAAATAAGGGAGAATTATCATGATTGACAAGCTGATTACAAAAATTAAAGCAACCGACGCACCTATCGTAGTAGGTCTTGACCCAATGCTTAGTTACATTCCAAACTACATTAAGGAAGCCGCATTCAAGGAATTCGGCGAAACCTTAGAAGGTGCGGCAGAAGCAGTATGGCAGTATAACAAGGGCATCGTGGATGCAACCTACGACTTAATCCCAGCAGTTAAGCCTCAGGTGGCAATGTATGAGCAGTTCGGTATTCCGGGCATGATGGCATTCCACAAAACAGTACAGTATTGTAAAGAGAAGGGGCTTATCGTAATCGGCGACATCAAGCGTGGTGATATCGGTTCCACTTCCGCAGCATATGCAACCGGCCACATCGGCAAGGTTACCATCGGTTCCAATACTTACGAACCGTTTGGCGAAGATTTTGTTACCGTAAACCCATACCTTGGTACCGACGGCATCAAGCCATTCGTAGATGTATGTAAGGAAAACGACAAGGGCTTATTTATCCTTGTTAAGACCTCCAACCCATCCAGCGGCGAGTTCCAGGACAGACTCATCGAAGGAAGACCGCTTTATGAGCATATGGGCGAAAAGGTAGCTGAATGGGGCGCAGACTGCATGAGCGGTGAATACAGTAACATCGGTGCGGTTGTTGGTGCTACTTATCCGGAACAGGGTAAAATACTCCGAAAGCTTATGCCAAAGACCTTCATCTTAGTGCCTGGTTACGGCGCACAGGGCGGTAAGGGTAAGGATCTTGCTTACTTCTTCAACGAAGACGGTCTTGGTGCAATTGTTAACTCCTCCAGAGGCATTATTGCAGCTTATAAGCAGGAAGCTTACGCAAAGTTCGGCGAAACCGGCTATGCAGATGCAGCAAGACAGGCAGTGCTTGACATGAAGGCAGATATCAACGGCGCCATCAAGTAATTATAAGTTGTTTTCGGAAGAAGTATCTGTGGCGGTTTTTCTGACAGTAAAGAACTTCTTCAATAGAAATAATAGTATGAAAATCACAGCGGTAGCTACGAGGAACAGTTTATATTCTTCGTAATACCGCTGTACTTCATTCCAATTGCTTTTCAGCAGGTAACCGAGGCTGATAAGAACGCAGTTCCATACAGTGATTCCAAAGAAGGAATAGGCAAGGTACTGGCGGAAGGGTTGCTTTACACTGCCGGCAATAAATGCAATGTAGGTGCGGCACAGCGGAATCAGTCTTCCGAAGCAGACCGCAAAGGCTCCGTACTGCTCCATTTTTTTCTCGGAGGCGGTAATTCCTTTCTCGGTTTTCGGAAAGCGGGTTTTTAAGAAGGTAAGCACCCTTGGTCCGCCGATTCGCCCGATGGCGTAACAAAGGGATGTGCCGAGGAGACCGGCCAGTACACTGCCGGGAATTAAATAGAAAAAAGAAATTTCATAGGACTTTGCAAAAGCCCCGCAGAAGGGGAGCACGATTTCGCTGGAAATCGGAAAGCAGGCGTATTCCAGCAAAATCATCAGGCAGAGTCCGAATAAACCATATTTTTTTATCAGAGAGGTTAACAGTTCCATAGGAACCTCCAAACAAGTTTCTGTTATCAGTATATTTGTTAAGCGGGTCCTATATGATTCTATGGTAAAGGAGAAGGAAAAATGAATAATCAGTTAACAGAAAGCGATATTCAGAAGATGAGGGATGAAATTGAACACAGAAAGCTGGTTATCCGTAAAGAGGCTATTGAAGCAGTTAAGGAAGCCAGAGCACAGGGGGACCTGAGTGAAAATTTTGAATATTACGCTGCAAAGAAATATAAAAACCAGAACGAAAGCAGAATCCGTTATTTGGAGCGTATGATCAGAACAGCGGAAGTGTTTGAAGATACTTCTGCCCAGGATGAGGTGGGCATGAACAATACAGTGGAAGTATACTTTGAGGAAGATGATGAGGTGGAGACTTATAAAATGGTAACCACCGTCAGGGAAAATTCACTTAAAGGTTTAATTAGCGTGGAATCTCCTATCGGAAAGGCGATATATGGTAAAAAAGTGGGAGAACGTGTGAAAGTAACGGTAAATGATAAGTATGAATATTACGTCGTTATCCGCTCTATTACGAAAACTTTCGATGACACAGAAGATAAAATAAGAAGCTTTTAGGAATTTTAAAATAAAAAAAACAAAAAAAGGCTTGCACTTTTGTTCAAAATGTACTATTATGAATCCGTAAACGATTAAGTGATTCGTGTTGAGAGGATGCGTATTTGCAATGGTATCGATGAAGGATATTGCTGCCGCATGTGGAGTAAGTGTTGCTACCGTAAGTAAAGCACTGAATAATCACAGCGACATCGGTGAAGAAACAAAACAGCATATCAAAGAGGTTGCAAGAGAAATGGGATATTCCCCAAATGCTCTGGCAAGAGCCTTAAAAACCAATCGTACCTATAACATCGGCGTGTTGTTTGTGGACGAGGCACAAAGCGGCCTGACTCACGACTACTTTACCTTGGTGTTAGACAGCTTCAAGCGGGCGGTAGAAGAAAAGGGTTATGACATTACGTTCATTAATAAAGGACGTAATAATATGTCATACCTGGAACACTGCAAATACCGTGGCTTCGACGGCGTCATGATTGCCTGTGTGGACTTTTATGATCCACAGGTAGTAGAACTGGTACGCAGTAATCTTCCGTTGGTTACCATCGATCACGTATTTAATAACAGAATCAGCGTTATGTCTGATAATGTGGGTGGCATGCAGCAGCTTTTAGAGCATATTTATGCTATGGGCCACCGCAAAATAGCTTACATACACGGTGCGGACTCTGCTGTTACCAGAGAACGTCTGGCTTCCTTTTATCATACGGCAGAAAAGCTTGGACTGGAAGTACCGGACGAATACATTAAAGAGGCTCCGTACCGGGACAGTGTAGGTACCGGTGAACGCACCAGAGAATTGTTGGCATTAAAGAATCCGCCAACCTGTATTATGTATCCGGATGACTTTGCAAGCCTCGGTGGTTTAAATGCCATTTCCGAACTGGGACTCAGGGTTCCGGAGGATATTTCGGTTGTGGGCTACGACGGTATCCGTATCAGCCGGCATTTAAGTCCAAAGCTTACCACTTTAAAGCAGGATACAAAGAGCATCGGAGGCAAAGCCGGTGAGAAACTTATTTCCCTGATTGAACATCCAAAATCTACGATTATTGAGCAGGTAGTTATTAAAGGAGAGGTTTATGAAGGCGGAAGTGTACGACGTTTAATTTAAGTAAAAACTTAAACATTTCTAATTTGTGCAAAATACACAGAAAAATTAGAAAAAGTACTTGCAATTTATATCAAAATGATGTATAGTAAATTCAAGTAATCGTTTAAGTGAGTTTTCGGACGGCGCAACCAGTTGCGCAACCTTGAACGAGAAACTGTTATCACGCAGGCTTGCGTGGTATCAAAATATTATCTTTTTCTAATGAGGGAGGAAAAAAAGATGAAGAAGAAATTTTTAGCGGTTCTCCTTACAGCAGCTATGGCAGTTTCCATGCTGGCTGGATGTGGATCCAAAGTAGCAAGTGATGGTAAGGTTCTCAACGTTTACTGCTGGAACGATGAATTCCAGAGAAGAGTACAGGATCACTATCCTGATTACGAAATCGTTGATGAAGTTACCGGTAAGATCGGTGATGTAACAGTTAAGTGGAACATCACACCAAACGCAGACAATGCATACCAGAACAACCTGGATAACACTCTGTTAAATCAGGAATCTGCAGCAGCTGATGACAAGATCGATATCTTCCTTATCGAAGCTGACTATGCATTAAAGTACATTGACTCCGAATATGCTCTTCCTGTAAAGGATCTTGGCATTAAGGAAGCTGACATTGCTGACCAGTACAAGTACACTCAGGACATCGTAACAGATGGTAAGGGCGTATTAAAGGGTCTCTCCTGGCAGGGTTGCCCAGGCGTTCTCTTCTACAACAGAGAAGCAGCTAAGGCAGTTTTAGGTTCTGATGATCCTGCAACAGTTCAGGCAGCAGTTAAGGATTGGGATACTTTCGTAGCTACAGCAGAAAAGGCTAAGGCAGCCGGCTACAACATGGTATCTTCCGTAATGGATACTTATCGTACATACTCCAACAACGTTTCCACTAAGTGGGTAGTTGATGGTAAGATTAAGGTTGACGCTAACCTTGAAAAGTGGGTAACTGACTCCAAGAAGCTTGTTGATGCTGGTATGGCTGGCACACATTCCCTTTGGAGCACAGAATGGTCCGCAGGTTTCTTCCCAGAAGGAAAGGTATTCTGCTACTTTGGACCAGCTTGGTTAGTAAACTTCTCCATGTCCGCTGACGTAGAAGGTTCTATCGGTTACAACGGTGGTTGGGGCGCTACAGAAGGTCCTCAGGGCTTCTTCTGGGGCGGTACTTGGATCTGTGCAGCAGCTGGTACCGACAACGGCGATCTTATCAAGGACATTATGTTAAAGATGACAGCAGATGCAGACCTCATGAAGGGCATCGTTGTTAAGGATGACGATTTCGTAAACAACAAGACTGCAATGGAAGCTATGGCTAAGGATGCTTCTTACTCCAGTAAGGTTCTTGGCGGCCAGAATCCACTTCAGATGTACTGCAACGGTGTTGCTGGTCTTGACTTAAGCAACCTTTCCAAGTACGATCAGGCTTGTAACGAAGAATTCCAGAACGCTATGAAGCAGTACTTCGATGGTACAGCTACATATGATGAAGCTTTAGAACTGTTCTACAAGGCAGTTATCGAAAAGCACCCAGAATTAAGCAAGTAATTATAACTTTAGGAAACATGCCTGCCTGAAAAGGCAGGCATGTTTTAAGTTTCGGCAGAATAAACATGGAGGATTGTATGAAGAAAAAACCAAAAAGTAAAGTAGTGCGTTATAATAAATGGGGATACATCTTTTTGACACCGTTTATTCTGGTTTATATTGTATTTAACTTAATCCCATTATTCACTACAATCTTTTACAGCTTTTTTGAATATTTCCGGTCCGGCTTAGATATTATCGGACCAAACTTTATTGGATTCGAAAATTACATTACGATGTTTAAAAACAGCGACATTTGGATGTACGCTGGAAATACACTTATTATGTGGGTGCTTGGCTTTGTACCGCAGATTTTGGTTTCCCTGCTCCTTGGCGCTTGGTTCTCCAATCCAAGTCTCCGCTTAAAAGGACAGAGATTCTTTAAAACTGTTATTTACTTACCAAACTTAATCATGGCTTCCGCTTTTGCAATGTTATTCTTTACTTTGTTCTCTGAAGGCGGTCCTATTAACGATATTTTAGTTTCCATCGGTATTTTAGATAAGCCATATAAGTTCTTAGACAACATGTGGAGTACCCGTGGTTTGGTAGCACTTATGAACTTCCTGATGTGGTTCGGTAACACCACCATTCTTCTTATGGCAGGTATGATGGGTATCGACACTTCCCTGTTTGAAGCAGCAGAGGTAGATGGTGCAAATTCCACTCAGGTATTCTTTAAAATTACATTACCGTTACTTCGTCCAATCTTAGTATACGTACTGATTACTTCCTTAATCGGTGGTTTACAGATGTTCGATGTACCGCAGATTTTAACTAACGCAACCGGTAATCCAATGCGTAGCACCATGACACTTATTATGTATCTGAACAAGCACTTATATTCCAAGAACTTCGGTATCGGCGGTGCGTTATCCGTACTCATGTTTATCATTACCGGTATCTTAAGTATGATTGTATTTAAAGTGTCTGACAGAAAAGTAGACTAGGAGGGATGAAACATGGCAAAGACAAAAGTAAAAGTTAAAGGCCTTGATTCCTCTATCGGTCTTGGCACAAGAAGAGCAATTGCATACACTGTATTGATTTTAATCTCTGTACTGTGTCTGTTCTGGTTCTATGTATTATTTGTAAATGCAACCCGCTCTCACGGTGATTTAAACAGAGGTTTCAGAGCGCTGCCAAGCACAAATGCTATTGCAAACTGGAAGAACATGTTAAACAGTTCCCTTCCGGTAGTACGGGGTATGTTCAACAGCCTTATCGTAGCAGGTTGCAGTGCGGTGGTAAGTACCTATTTCTCCACCATGACAGCTTATGCAATCCACGCTTACGATTTTAAGTTAAGAAAGTTTATGTTCACCTTCATCCTGATGGTTATGACAATTCCTACTCAGGTTACTGCACTCGGTTTCATCGACTTAATGGATAAGATGAA
>JAZNXI010000133.1:0-46571 GCA_045593825.1 Lachnospiraceae bacterium | reverse complement strand
AAAGCCATCTTAGAAATGTATTCCATCACCGGCAAAGAAAAATACCGCGACTTCGCAGAAAGCTACATCAGCCACCGCGTACAGGAAGACGGTTCCATCGACGGCTACAATCCTGAAAAATTCAACATTGATGACGTTAATGCAGGCAAAACCCTGTTCGAATTATATGACCTCACCGGCAAAGAAAAATACCGCAAGGCCATCGAGCTTATTTACTCCCAGGTTAAGCGCCAGCCACGTACCCGTGAGGGTAACTTCTGGCACAAGTTAATCTATCCTGCACAGGTTTGGTTAGACGGCATGTACATGGGCCAGCCATTCTATATGGAATATGAAACCCGTTTTAACAACAAAAAGAATTATGATGATATTTTCAGCCAGTTTTTTAATGTTGTAGACAAGTGCCGCGACGAAAAAACCGGTCTTTACTACCACGCTTACGACTGCTCCAGAGAAATGTTCTGGTGCGACAAAGAAACCGGTCTTTCCCAGAATTTCTGGCTCCGTGCCCTGGGCTGGTATGCAATGGCATTACTTGATACTTTAGATAAGTGCGACCGCTCCGTTTGTGAAGAAAACTACGACAAATTAAAAGAAGTATACATCGACTACATGACTGCTTTAAAGAATTTCCAGGACGAAAGCGGTATGTGGTGGCAGGTTCCTAACTTCCCGGGCCGCGAGCGCAACTACTTAGAAACCAGCGGCAGTGCAATTTTATCCTACGCTTTCTTAAAGGGCGTAAGACTCGGTTTCTTACCGGAAGAATTTGCTGTAGCCGGCGAAAAAGCATTCAAAGGCATTTGTGACCGCTACTTAACCACAGAAGAAGGCAACATGAGCTTAGACGGTATCTGCTTAGTTGCAGGTCTTGGCGGCAAGCAGATGCGTGACGGTACATACGACTACTACATGTCCGAGCCAATCGTAAAAGACGACGCTAAGGGCGTTGGTCCGTTCTTACTTGCATACACCGAAATGTTACGCAGACAATAACAATAATAACGCACTAAAAAAGAGATATTCCGGAGAGGTTCCTTACCACAAAAGGGGAACCGAACGGAATATCTCTTTTTTTTACGTTTAGTCCTGTGCGATATTTTCGCCACAAACCTTCACATAAGCGGTTAAATCGCTTAAATGCTCCAGTTCTTCCTCTGCGTATTCCTTAACTTCATCCTTGGCATCGGCAAATACCTTACGACCAAGAGCAGCAATATCTGCAGCTTCCTTTGTCTTTAAGGACATCATGATAAGCTCCCACTTATCTTCCTTGGTTGCCCCTTCCGGAACCTTCATGCCGAAAATTTCCATGATGGTATTTAAATTGCTTTCTGTCCAATCAGCGATGCTTGTAGCTGCAAGCAATTCCATACGCTCCTTTGTGTTTTTACACTGTATAAATTTACGAATCATAATTACCTCTTTTCCGCACGTTACGACGTGCAACAAACTATATATACTCTCCTTACAGTTTCTTTTTAGCATACTCCCCTCAAAAACGCAACTAGAAAAGAGTTGCCAAAAAAAGTGAAAAATTATTACTTTTTTCGTTGATATAAACAAAAACAGACCTCTGATTTTGTGCATTATGCTCAAAATCGTGTCTGTTTGTTGAGTGATTCCCACTGATATAAACGAAAAATCAGAAAATCTCCTGTAATAATCCCTGTTCCGAAATGTATAATTCCATCATTTTTAACGCTTCCTCATATGGAACATTTTCGTCGGACAACACTTCTTTTTTAACAATTTCCGGCATCGCAAGCTCCTGCAATTCCAACATACGTTCCGCTGGCATCACCATTCCGCCGGCAATCCATTCATATACGGTTTCCATGCCTCCATATATGTATGTACGCAGGACAAAAGCTTCTACTTCATTTAACTCCCGGTTCAATCTTTTCATCATCTGCCACCGGTACGCACCATAAAAGAACGCCCTGATATTCCGCTGAAATTCCTTTTGGGACACAGATTGAAAAGCATTCATATAAAATTCCTTGTTTTCTATCAGCTTCTGCAGCCAATTTTTAAACGTCAGCCGCCACATCTGTCCTGCATCTTCTTCCAATGCAGCCTTTACCGACCGGTATAAATGCACATAATGAATCCAGGATGCAAGCTCAAATTTATCATCAAAATGATGATAAAACACCTGTCTGGTAACTCCTGCTTCCTGAGCAATCTGGCTTACCGTTATATTTTCCAATGATTTTCTCTTACAAATATTTTTTAACGCCTCCGCCAAACGATACGGCACTTGTTTCATTTGAATATCCTCCCCCCCGTTGACACTTTGTCAAAAGTGCAACTTGTTTTTAAATTCCCCTTCCTATATTATAATATTGAAAAATTGAGTTGTAAAGTTTTAAATGAACAAAATTGCCAACTAACTAAAATCTTACATAGATTATTCCCCTAAAGTGTAAAAGAGCCCGGTCTTCCGGGCTCTTTTGCCATTATTCCCTATATTTCCTCTAAATATCGTACGCCTTCTACCTGCGATAAAAGCTCAATAATTTCTGTATGAGGTTTCTTCTTTTCCAGCTTTAAGGTTAAAAGCACTGCTACACCGATATCTTCCGTACTGTTTGACTTTGTCATTTCGATTTCCGAAATCTTCATGCCGAATTCTTTAATTTTTGACATAAATGCACCTAAATCGGACATTTTTTGAAATTCCATATAAAGGTCCACATTTCTTGCTGTGGCAACCATTTTATCATCCAACCTATGAAGCACCGACATAACAAGAAGGATTAACGTACATCCGATAACTGCCGCCGAATAAAATCCCACACCAATGGCTAATCCAAGGCACGCATCCGCCCAAAGACCGGCTGCTGTGGTTAAGCCTTTTACCCGGTTTCTTCCGGTTACAATGATAGTTCCCGCACCAAGAAAACCGATGCCGCTGATTACCTGGGCGCCCAGTCTTGCCGGGTCACCGGTACCGTACAACTCACATAAATACTGATTGGTTAGCATAACTAAGGTGGCACCCACACAAACCAGCATATAAGTACGGAAGCCGGCAGGACGGTTTTTCTTTCCGCGTTCCATACCAAGAATACCACCGCAAAGCATTGCCAGGGACAAACGTATGAAAATTGTCAGTAAGTCGCCATTCATACTATGTTCTCCTTCTACTCTTCTATTTTCACCTTGGTTACCGGAACATTAAACCGTTCGCATAATGCCTGTAACTCCGTTCCCAGCTCTTCATCTACAATTACTCTTTTCATATCGGAAATATGTGCAAAGGTAAGCAACGCACTCTTGCCGTATTTGCCGGAGTCAAGCAAAAGATAGGCATGCTCGGAATTATCCATTGCCTCCCGCTTAATTTCATATTCCAAAGAAGAAGAATTGGTAACATCTCCGTTTTCCGTTACACCGGTAGCCGCAAAAAAAGCCTTTTTAATATTGTATCTTGCCAGAATTTTACCTGTTTCCGCAGAAACAAAGGAATTGGTTTTTCGTTCTAAAATACCCGGCAGACAAATCACCTGGACGTTTTCATAAGGAACTGCCCTCATAATCAAATTCAGGTTATTGGTAAGAACCGTTACATTTTTACTCTTATCCAGATAGTCGGTCAGATACATGGTAGTGGTACCGGAATCCACAAAAATAATATCTCCGTCGTCCACAAGTTCAGCTGCCGCCTTACAAACCGACTTCTTTTTCTCACTGTTCTTCATTTTTCGTTCTTCAAAAGGTACCAGACTGTTTTGGCGGTTACTGCATACACCACCGTATACTTTTTTTACGGAACCCTTTTTTACCAGTTCCGCCACGTCCATTCGCACTGTATTCATGGACATATCAAATTCTTCACACAGTTCCTCCATGGACACGTTTTCTTTTTCCAGTATATATTGCTCCATTCTGCGGAGCCGGAAGGATTTCATTCCCATTTTATTCCTCTTTTCATAAAAAAGCACAACAAAAACCAGGTACAGTTACCATTTTATCATAAATTTTGTGAAATTCAATCATTTTTTATCATTGACTTACTAAATTTTTGTGTTATAATATAGTTACAGTTACCAAAGATATTACATATACTATATATTTGTTATTCTCCTGGAGGAGTTATCATAGGAAATTATTAATTTTTTATGATAACTCCTTCTCCCATTGTTATTCTAAAAAATTTGTGGTATACTTAATATAATCTATCTTTGAAAAGAACAAGGAGGACATATAAAATGAAAAAGTTTTTTAAGTTTTTATGCGGCGCAGCATCCATGGCAGCAGTTGGTTTTGGTGCATATTGCGTATATAAAAATGTAATTGCCAAAAAGGATGATGAAGACTTCGACGATTTCGAAGACTGTTTCGAAGATGAAGAAGCATCCGGTGCAGAAGAAAACCGCGAATATGTTTCCATCAACATTACGGAAGAAGCCAATGATTTTGCTGAAGAAGTAGAAGAAACCGCAGAAGAAGTAGCGGAAGCAGTCGAGGATGTTGTTGAAGACATTGCTCAGGCTGTAGAAGATGCCGTTGAGGAAGTTACCGAGTAACCAACAAAAAACAAAACACCCATGAACCGGATTGGTCATGGGTGCTTTTATTTTTATGAAAATATTTTTTTCTGGATTTCCTGAGCACTCTGGGTTGCTGCAAGACCTCCCTGGGCGGTTTCCCGCAGTTGTGGCGGAAGCATTCTTCCTACCTTGTACATGGCCTCTACCACCTCATCCGGCGTTACCGGCAAGGTCATACCTGCCATAGCAAGATCAATACAGGTTAATGCATTCACCGTCTGGGAAGCATTTCTTTGTGCACACGGAACCTGCACAAGTCCCGCAATCGGGTCACACACCAGGCCCATACAGTTTACAAGCGCCAGTGCAGCCGCCCACACGGACTGCGCCGGTGTTCCGCCGCAAAGTTCCACGCCTGCAGCTGCCGCCATAGCTGCTGCCACACCGCACTCTGCCTGGCATCCGCCCTCCGCACCTGCAATAGTGGCATTTTTCATCATGATTGTTCCGATACCGGAAGAAGTCAGAATAGCATTCAGCATTGCTTCCTTGCTGCAATTCTTTGCCCGTTCAATGGAAATCAACACTGCCGGAACGATACCGCAGGCTCCCGCCGTTGGTGCCGCACAGATTCTTCCCATGGCAGCGTTTACTTCACTACCGGACAGGGCCATAGCCATGGCAGTATTCATAAATTCACCGCAAAGGGTCTGTCCTTTTGCCGTATACTCATTTTGTTGCATAGCAATACCACTGATTAAATTACCGGCCGTTTCCAAGCGTTCACCCAGTGCTTTTACTGCAGCTTTTTCCATAACATCGTAACGTTCTTCCAGTTTTTGATAAATTTTTTCTTTGGTTGTTCCAAACTGTTCTATCTCGTTCTGCAGCACAATTTCCGACAAAAGAACCTCATGGTCCTCTGCCTGCTGCAACAATTCCTTGAAATTATGATACATTTCCGTTTCCTCGAACTTTCCTTTATTTAAAAGTTTCTACTCTTGTAGACTTTCACTTAATTAATGAGCTTTACCGTCTGTACCGCCGGAATTTCCTGCAATTCACGTAGCACAACTTCCGAAATTTCCGAGTCAGTTTCAATGACACAACACGCAGTAGCACCCTTTTCCTGACGGGTTAACTTCATGGTGGCAATATTAATATCGTTTGCTGCCAGAGTTCTTGTAATCTGATACATGATTCCCTTGGTATCCTTATTGATTACCAGAAGGGTTGTCATATTTAAAGACATATCCAGCGGGAAACCGTCAATGCTGCAGATTTTAATCTGACCGCCCCCAATGGAGGAACCGATGATTTCCCTGGTGTTACCATCCTGCATAAGGAAGGACATGCACACCGTATTCTCATGGGCACCGGATATTTCAGTTTCATAAAAATGATAGGTAATGCCTCTCTCCTTGGCTATTTCAAAGGATTTGCTTAAGTTTTCATCATCCTGGTACATGCCGAGAACCCCTGCCACCAGCGCAAGGTCCGTACCATGTCCCCGGTAAGTCTTTGCAAAAGAACCATGCAGACCAAAATCCACATGGGTAAACGGCTGTCCCACCAGCTTTGCCGCCATACGTCCAAGTCTTGCCGCGCCTGCGGTATGGGAGCTGGACGGGCCGACCATAATAGGGCCTACCGCCTCAAAAATACTGATTTCCATAGTTTTCTCCTTATTTACTCTCTATTCTCTCTTTTCGATTTTCTTTCTATGTAAGTTATCTGCCATCCCAAGTATATCGCATTTTCCTATAAAATACAAGAATGTCCTTTCTTCCGGCGGATTCCGCCGCCATCTTTTCGCAGGAAGTCCTTGCCAATTTGCGCTCCGTCATGGTATAATTATCAAGTTTGCAGAAAAAACTATAGTTTAATAATAGAAATGAGGATTTAACCATGGGACAGTTCGCAGAAGAAATCAACAAGCGTCGTACCTTTGCCATCATCTCCCACCCGGATGCCGGTAAAACGACCTTAACCGAAAAACTGTTATTATACGGAGGTGCCATCAACCTGGCCGGTTCCGTTAAAGCTAAGAAAACCGCAAAGCATGCCGTTTCCGACTGGATGGAAATCGAAAAGGAAAGAGGTATTTCCGTTACCTCCTCCGTAATGCAGTTCAACTATGACGGCTACTGCATCAATATTCTGGATACTCCGGGCCACCAGGACTTCTCCGAGGATACCTACCGTACCCTCATGGCTGCCGACTCCGCAGTCATGGTAATTGATGCTTCCAAGGGTGTTGAGGCCCAGACCATCAAGCTTTTCAAGGTTTGTGTTATGCGCCACATCCCGATTTTTACTTTTGTTAACAAGTTAGATCGTGAAGCAAGAAACACTTTCGAGCTTTTAGACGAAATCGAAAGCGTTCTCGGTATCGCCACCTGTCCGGTCAACTGGCCAATCGGCTCCGGTAAAAACTTTAAGGGCGTGTACGACAGAAACACAGAAAAAATCACCCGTTTCTTTGCGGCAAACAGCGGTCAGACCGAAGTAGAAACCGTAGAAGCAACCCTTGGTGATGCCAACTTAGACGATATCATCGGACGTGAAAACCACCAAAACCTGGTAGACGAAATCGACCTCCTTGGCGGTGCCGGTGCAGAATTTGATATGGAAATGGTACGTGCCGGCGAGTTAACCCCTGTATTCTTCGGTTCCGCCCTCACAAACTTTGGTGTAGAAACCTTCTTAAAGCACTTCCTTGAAATGACCTCTACCCCACTGCCTCGTAATTCCAACGAAGGTCTTATCGACCCGGTAGAAAACGATTTCTCCGCCTTTGTCTTCAAGATTCAGGCCAACATGAATAAAGCCCACCGTGACCGTATTGCCTTCATGCGTATCTGCTCCGGTAAGTTCGAAGCAGGCATGGAAGTAAACCACGTCCAGGGCGGCAAGAAAATCCGTCTTTCCCAGCCACAGCAGATGATGGCCCAGGAAAGAAAAATTGTGGAGGAAGCCTATGCCGGCGACATCATCGGTGTATTCGACCCGGGTATCTTCTCCATCGGCGACACCATCTGTATGCCGGGCAACAAGTTCCAGTACGCAGGCATCCCAACCTTCGCTCCGGAGCACTTTGCAAAAATCCGCCAGGTAGACACCATGAAGCGTAAGCAGTTCTTAAAGGGCGTTAACCAGATTGCCCAGGAAGGTGCCATCCAGATTTTCCAGGAGTTCAACACCGGTATGGAAGAAATCATCGTCGGCGTGGTTGGCGTGCTCCAGTTTGACGTACTTAAGTTCCGTCTGGAATCCGAGTACGGCGTGGAAATCCGCATGGATCAGCTGCCATATGAGTACATCCGCTGGATTGAAAATGATGACATTGATGTAGCTTCCTTAAATGTTACTTCCGATACAAAGAAGGTAAAAGACTTAAAGGACAGACCACTCTTACTCTTTACCCACGAGTGGAGTATCAGAACCGTTCAGGAAAGAAACAAGCAGTTGGTGCTTTCCGAGTTTGGACACGAATAGCTTTACACAAAATATGCTGTCACATTTATGATTGATAATTATCATGAGTGTGGCAGCTCTTTTTTTAATCCACAGAAAAAATAAAATATCATTGTAATTCAATCGAAAAGTGGTATAATAAAAGTATGAATATTTTAATACTTTAACGCAAATTTCAGTATTATTGCTAAAATATTAGTACTATTATAAGGAGAAACCCATGTTAATAAATCTAAAATACCCGGAAGAAATTGCAAAAGATATTGCAGATGCAGAAAAGAAAAAAAGGAAAAAAAGAAAGCTGACACAGGCAGAACTAAGTGCAAGAGCAGGCGTCAGCCTTGGAACCTTACGACGCTTTGAACAGACCGGAGAAATTTCTTTTGTATCGCTGCTTAAAATTGCTGCCATTTTGGATGAAACAGACAATTTTGCAGAATTGTTCACAAGTCGGGAGTATACTTCTATACAGGAGGTAATTGATGAAAGAAAGTAAACAATTGACAGTAAAGTATCATGATAAAGTAGTCGGAACGCTGGCAGAAACCAAAACAGGATATGGTGCATTCCAATATAGTAAAGAATGGTTGGAAAAAGGCTTTTCTATCAGTCCTTTTTCTCTCCCTTTGGAAAATAGGGTTTTTGTGCCAAAATCTGATGTGTTTGAAGGTTTGTTTGGCGTGTTTTCCGATAGCCTTCCTGATGGTTGGGGAAGACTATTAGTAGACCGCATGCTGTTAAAGAAAGGAATTCCGCCTGCTACCGTCAGGGCCATGACACGCTTAGGAATTGTGGGCACCAGTGGAATGGGCGCATTGGAATATGTACCGGAATTGTGGCCGACAGAGGAAAAGGAACGTTTTGATTTGGAACAGTTGGCAAAGGAATGTAAACTTATATTCCAAGATAAGGAATGTGACAATTTGGACGAATTATTCCAACGCGGCGGTTCCCCGGGTGGTGCCAGACCTAAGGTGTTAGTCCGCATAGACAGAGAACCATGGCTGGTCAAATTTCCTTCACCGGAGGACAAACCATCCATCGGAAAAGAAGAGTATAATTATATGCGGTGTGCTGCACTTTGCGGTATTGATGTTCCGGAAGTTCGGCTGTTTCCGTCAAAAGAAGGTGCCGGATACTTTGGAGTAAAGCGTTTTGACCGTGTGAATGAAAAAAAGATTCATACGATAACGGTTAGCGGAATTTTAGAAACTTCCCATCGTGTGCCAAATCTTGATTATCATGATTTGATGAAGCTGACCTATATTCTGACGAAAGACAGCAGGCAAACGGAAAAACTGTACCGCCAAATGTGCTTCAATGTATTTGCACATAACAGGGACGACCATTCTAAAAACTTCTCCTATCTTTATGATGAAGATGAAAAACGGTGGAAACTGACGCCGGCATATGATTTGACTTATAGCGATTCTCTGGGTGGCGAGCATGCAACCTGTGTGAATGGTAATGGTCAAAATCCGGGAATGGAGGATTTACTTGAGGTTGGAAAAGCAACGGGAATGTCAAAAACTAAGCTTAAGAGTATTGCACACGAAATAAAGGAAATCGTGATGATAGAACTGGGGGAATATTTATAAATCGTTTTCCTCTAAAATGTTTCAAGGACTATGTCGCCATAGTCCTTGAATGTAGCGTCACCGTAGCGACTCTATCGCTTTTTGAACGTCCACTTCTCGGCAGGACTCTCCTTTACTTTATTGTATCAAACTTACATCTTTTGTCAACATTTTAGTTTCCTTTAACCTTAGATCCACCATCGTTTTCAAAAACTTCAGGTCTTCTTCCTTCGGATTATCAATTCTAAACGTACATCCGCACACACCATCAAACTCTTTACCAAAGATAGCTTTATGTCTTCCTCCGCCACAAGAGCCGCAACGTCCACAATGGTCGACATACTTCCAGGCAAGTTCTTTTACTTCGTCATCCACACTGGTTTCTTCCAGCCACTCCGAGCCCATATCCGCAGACCAAACAGTCCAGTGATTGTCCTTTTCTTCTGGATTTTTTATGGAAATAAAGCAAACACATTCATCCCCGGATTTTATCCAGTAATAAATTTTATCTTTCCAATAGGAGCAATTATCTTTATAGAACTCCAATTGATTATCTCTTAAAAATCGGACAAATTCTATCGCGGTCTTTTGTTCTTCCGATGATAATTCCCTGTCAATATATTCTTCAATAGTTAACTCCTGCATTACTTTTTACTCCTCACCCAGTACACACTCAAAAATCTCGTTTTCCGGACTAAACCCATTTCTTTCGTACCAGTTCATGGATTTTTCGCTTGGCCACACGAAAAGCAACTCGCATTTTTGTTCAGCCAAATATCCCTTTATGTACGTCAATAACTCAGTCCCCATGCCCTGATTGCGATACTCTTTCCGGGTGTAAACATTGGTTAGGTAAGCAATATACCTGGCCTTACCGTTTGGCTTCGGCACCTTAGGAATCATATAAACAAACATAGCAGAAGCAACGGTATTACCATCGGCAGCAACAAAAATCAGGTATTCTTTGTGTTCCTGTAAAAAGCGCGCGAACTCTTCCGTAAATAAATTTTTGTCCGCTCCCGCCAGATTATTCTCGCCGTAGTCCATGTCATCTTCTTCACCATGTAACCACTTTAATTCGGCTAATTGTATATAATCCTGTTCTCCTGCCAATCGTAGTTCCATCTTCTGTTCTCCTAAGTATTTCATAAATTTCAATGCATTGTCTTCTGCTCTTTTTTACTAATTACAGTCATTACAACACCGGTCATTCCAAACACGCCAAACAGAGTCAGCAAAGCATAATACACACCGATGATTCCATGGTTATAATAGCTTCCCGTACCGAAGAAAATAATTGCTAAAATAATATTACTGATTACTAAAGCAACAGCGGCACCAAGCACACTATTTAGAAAACCGTCCACCGAGCGGTTTGATTTCATGCAAAGCATTCCTGCGCCATATAGCAAAAACATAACTGCTTCAAATATCAGCAGTAAGCCTGCTCCTGTTACAGAATTCATAAACATGAGCAAAAACGCAAAGGATACTGCCCAAGCAAGCATTCCAATGGTTACAATAGCAATTACTTTCCTAAATAGTAATTGTTCTTTGCAATTACTGTAGTCCGTCAGTTTTGCAAACATTTCCTGTTGTTCTGTGTTCATTGTTCCGCTTTTCCTTTCTCCATCCATGATTTCCCGGATGTCCACCCCATAGAAATCCGCAAGAGCCAGAAGCATATCCAAATCCGGCATATTATTGCCGTTTTCCCACCTGGACACAGTCCTTCTGGATAAATTAAACTGTTCTGCAAGCTGTTCCTGGGTAAGTCCCTTCTCTTTACGAAGTTCTTTCAAGAATTGTCCGATTTTAATTTGATTCATTTTTCCGACCTCCTTGAAAAACATGGTATCTGAAATCCAGCAAGATGTACAGGACACAAAGCGGGTAGCATGCTGTTTTTATGAGACAGTTGATGTCTCATGCTTTATTTTACGCTAATTTCCTCTTGCAGCTGCACCAATTTCTACATCTGCCTTAATTTCCTTGGCTCTTTCATGCCACTTACCAAGATGGCGGCCATCCCAGGACCAGTAGTCGCAATCCACGCTGGTCTGTACCGCTGCCGTAGCTTTATAAAGTTCTTCCGGTGTCATAGAGGAATCCACAAACCTTTCGTCCTTTAAAACATTTCTGATGCGGCACAAAAGCACAACCTCGTTCTGCTCCCCTGTTGCAATTTCTTTGTCTACCTCCAGTTCAAAGCAGAACGGGCTGCTGCAAAGCACCGGCACATCCAGTACTGCTCCCGGCTCCCAGTCTACGGCAACATCCATTTTATCACTTTCTCTGCCGTCTGCAGTTCCGAAATAGTCTGCCAATGGCAAATTGTTTTCCACTACAAGGTTGGCAGAAAAAACTTTTGTTCTTCTGATATTTTCTAAGGTTCTCTTGCTTCCACCGATGGCACAAATGACTCCAAGCTGATCAAACCAACAATAGCTAAACCAACAGAACAGACCAAAATTCGGTGTTCCGTCCTCATTCTTTGTACCATAGACAAACAAGGTCTGTGGACATAAATCATTAGTTGCAGATACCGATACTTTTTTCATGATAATTCTCCTATTCTTCCTTCTCCAAATTAGTAAGGACACGATACAGATACGATTCAAATTGCATAATTTCTTCCTCTGAAAATCCGGTGTAATACATTTCATTCATTTTCTCTGAAATTCTTGTATAATCATCCTGCAGGGATTTTGCCTTTTCTGTAAGGGCAATCAACCGGTTGCGACGGTCCTTCGGATCAGGTTTTCTGATAATCAGCCCCGAGGCTTCCATGCGGTCGAGCATTGCCGTAAGTGTTGTATTGGCAAGGCTCGTCTGGGCAGACAAACTGCTGATACTGATATCATCCTTTTGCCAGAGTACATACAAAATCCGCCCCTGAGCACCGTTAAACGCATTGATTCCGGACTCAGCCAGCAAACGGTCAAAAAGTCTTGTTCCCGTCTGCTTAATACGTGAAATCAAAAAACCACCTTTTGTCTCCATTTCTGCATCTCCTTTCTATATGAAATATTACTATATAGAAATATCATTGTCAAGTATTACATTACATGTTTTCACCTTTATCAAATATGCCCTTAAAGAATGCCCGTACACCATCATCCACCGATGTGCTTACATCCTTTGTTTCTAAATCGTAATAGTATTTTCCCGTTACAATATCAACAGACAAAGAATCCAGCGGAAATCCCGGCACCCGCTTTGCATGGGGCTTTGTTACCAAGATAAAAGGCTCCGTGGCAATGGACATATCCATGCTGGAATAGTGGTGATTCTCATCCAGAATAAAGTAAATGGCATTCCGGTAGCGCCCGGTGATTCTGCCGCCATGCTTTGCTGCCAAAGCTGCATAATACTCCGTCATTTCCTCGTCCGTGAGTTCTTTGCCACCGACTCTACGCACATGAATGCCCGGTTGCTCCTCCTCTGCCAATTCATCAAAATATAAGCCGCTATCGCAGGAAAATACCGGGATATGAAATGCTTCAAAATAAGCCCGCGCTTTTATTTCTGCGTTTTCTAACGGAGTTTTGCCGTTTTCGTTGACCGCTGGAAGTTCACCTTCCACATCACGTAAACTAATCAAATCGATATCCAGCCCTTCCACAGACTTTTTCATTGCCAGAAGTTTTCCCTGATTGGTGGTACCGTATAATATCTTCATGCTATGCCTCTTCCCTTTTGTTCCTGTCTAAATTATCGCATTCTTTGTTGATTTTGTCTATTACAACTTACAAAATCAAAAAGGAGCAGCAACCTTGGTCACTGCTCCTCTGTAACTTATTCTCTTGTTAATCCTCCAGAAGCTTCTCAATCATTTCGTAGCCGTCTTCCACCACAATACCGCTCATCATGGCTTCCTTCTCATTATAAAAGCCAATTCTTCTGCGCTGTCTTGTGCTGTCATACAGAAGGAACGGAATCGGGTCGGAGGAATGGGTGCGGATTTCAATTGGGGTTGGATGGTCCGGAGTTACCAGCATGCGGTATTCCACGCCGGAAGCATCCATCTGCTCCTTCACAACCTTAATCACGCGCTCATCTAAGAACTCGATAGCCTTTAATTTACGCTCTAAGCTGCCCTGGTGACCCATTTCATCCGGTGCCTCGACATGAATGTAAGCAAAGTCGTAATCGTCCTTTAACAGGGCGTCTACGGCCGCCTGAGCCTTGCCTTCGTAATTGGTATGTAATGTGCCGTCGGCACCCTCTACTTCAATAACCTTCATTTCTGCGCCGATAGCGATACCCTTCAGTAAATCTACCGCAGAAATCATGACACCCTTCTTGCCGGTCTTCTCATAGAAAGAAGTTAAGCACGGCTTGGTGCCTGCGCCCCAGAACCAAAGGGAGTTCGCTTTGTTTAAGCCCTGTTCCGCACGGGCTACGTTTAATGGATGATTATTTAAGATGTCGTAGCTCTTCTTCATCATCTCATACAGCGCTTCTTCCTTAGGAAGATACTCACCGATTACCTTGCCTAAAATGTCATGAGGCGGTGTTAACGGCACTACAGAGCCCTCATCCCAGATGGTTAAGTGACGGTAGCTGGTGCCTACATAAAACTTATAAATATCGTTTTCCAGTTCCTTGCGTACTGCTTCAATTAACACAGCCGCATCCTCGGTACTGATTTCGGAGGAACTGTGGTCGATGATAGTCTTTTCCTCGTATGGCAAATCATCGTCGGATACAGTAACAATGTTGCAACGGAGCGCTACATCCAGTTCCTTCATATCTACACCGATGCTAAGCGCTTCTAATGGAGAACGTCCGGTATAATAAAGTCTTGGGTTGTAACCGAGCACTGCTAAGTTTGCAGTATCACTGCCCGGGCTCATGCCCTCCGGAATGGTGTGGGCAAGACCCACAATACCCTTTCCTGCCATGTCATCCATCACAGGAGTATTTGCTGCCTCTAATGGTGTCTTTCCGTTTAACTCTTCAATTGGACGGTCTGCCATGCCGTCGCCAAGAACTACAATATACTTCATGTTATTATGCCTCCCACTCGGTGCGAATTCTACTAAGTACAGTCATGCAGGCTGCTTTTTCTTCAAATGCTTTTTCTGTCATCTTCTTTGTTACAAAGGCAAATTCTCCGGCTACATTTGCAGAAACCTCTGCAATATCACCAAATACTTCCTTTGCCTTTGCCGCATCTGCTGCAGGCACACGTACAAAGAAGGAGTTTTCCATTTCTAAGCGATCTGCCGGAGTCAGCTTCTTAGCGCTCCAGATAGTTACAATATTCTGACCCTGATGCTTGGTTACTTCGATAACGTCTGCCACCACCGCACTGGCTGTTGGGAGCTTTCCGGCGCCGCTGCCGTAGAACATAACCTCGCCAAGGGTATTACCCTTCACCAAAATACTGTTAAACACGCCTCTGACACTGTAAAGAGGATTTTCTTCTTTAATCATCTTTGGTGCCACCATAGCGTAGAAATTGCCGTCTACCATCTTACCCTGGGCAAGAAGCTTGATTTCTGCACCAAGAGCCTCGGCATACTTGAAATCGGTATCGGTAATCTTTGTGATACCTTCCATGTAGATATCCTCAAAGTCTACCTGCTTACCGTAAGACAGGGATGCAAGGATAGCAAGCTTACGGCCTGCATCGTGACCTTCCACGTCTGCCTCCGGATTACGCTCTGCATAACCTAAATCCTGAGCTTCCTTTAATGCTGCTTCGAAGGTTGCACCTTCACGGCTCATCTTTGTTAAAATATAGTTTGTGGTACCGTTTACAATACCATTAATTTCTAAAATCTGCTCAGAAGTTAAGCACTCGTTTAACGGGCGGATAATCGGAATACCGCCGCCTACACTTGCTTCAAATAAGAAGTTAATTTTCTTCTGTCTTGCAATCTCAAGAAGCTCTGCGCCGTGCTTTGCCACTAACGCCTTGTTAGAGGTACAAACACTCTTACCGCGAAGCAGACATTCCTTAACATAAGAATATGCCGGCTCGGTACCGCCCATGGTTTCTACTACACAGCCAACCTCTTCATCTTCTGCGATGGTCGCAAAATCGTGTACTAAAATATCTTCAATCGGGTTGCCCGGAAAATCTCTTAAATCCAATACATACTTTACGGAAATTTCTTCTCCTGCACGTTTGGTAATACTTTCTTTGTTGGTTTCCAGTACTTCTACCACACCGGAACCGATGGTGCCATAACCTAAAACTGCTATTTTCATATAATCCTCCCAATTATTCGAATCCTAAAATCTTTAAATAGTGGATGCCCTCCACCGCTTCCAGATGCCGCATCATGCTCTCGGTATCCTCCGTTTCCGGCTGGATTTCCACACTGAGTGTAATGGAAGCAATACCGCCGGTTGGAATGGCCTGATGGATGGTTAACACATTAGCCTTTGCATTGGCAAGAACACCAAGCACATTAGATAAAAGTCCCGGCTTATCATCCAGCTGAAGCATAAAGGTAAGTGTCCGCCCTCTGGTATTATCATGGAACGGAAAAATATCGTCCTTATACTTGTAAAAGGAGCTTCGGCTGATATCCACCTGCTCCGTGGCTTCCTGCACGGTCATAGCCCGTTCGGAATCCAGCAGACGCTTTGCTTCCACTACCTTTAACAATACTTCCGGTACTGCCCTTTTCTTAACAATGAAAAAGCTATCGTCATCCATTTTCTCCAACATCCTTTCGCTTATTTAACGTTCTAAAGTGTTCGTACATCAAATACACTTGTCCGTATGCGGACTATCTTACCACATTCTCACACCGATTTCAAGGCTATTTTGAATTTTTTTCATAAACAAAAAGAATGCTCCCTGAAAAACAAGGAGCATTCCGATATTTTATCCATATTAATTTCCGTAAAGTGCATTCAGCACTAAGCTCACTGCAACTTCCAGCTGGTTGTCTTTATCCTTTGGAATTACAACCAATTGACGTAATTCATCATTCAGTTCCACTTCGATATCCGGTGTAACACCCTCTCCGTGAATACATACGCCGTTTGGTGTGAAGTAGCGGGAAATTGTAATTTTTACAGCAGTTCCATCGGTTAACGGTAAAATAGTCTGGACAATGCCCTTACCAAAGCTGGTTGTTCCAACCAGAGTTGCCGCATCATAATCCTGCATAGCTGCTGCAAAAATTTCTGCAGCACTGGCACTGTTTCCGTTAATTAAAACCGTCATCGGAAGTTCCAGAACATCCTTATCGGTGCCCCTAAACTCTTCTCTGTTGCCGTACTTATCTTCGGTATATACAATCATACCCTTTGGAAGAATGTAGTCAAGCATTTCAACCACCGCATCGAGTAAACCGCCACCGTTATCCCTAAGGTCAAGCACCAGGCCCTTCATGCCCTGCTTCTTTAAATCCTCAATTGCTTCCTTAAACTGCTTTGGTGTTGGTTCTTCAAAGCCGGAAATAAGGATATAGCCGATATCATTTTCCAACATTTCATATTCGATAGTTTCGATTTCGATTTTGGCTCTTGTAATAAAAAGCTCGACCGGGTCCGGTTCCCCGTCACGCACTACGGTAACCTTTACTACGGTACCTTCCGGTCCCTTCATCATGGCTACTACATTATTAATATCCATGCCGGTAACATCCACGTCATCTACCATGTAAATGATATCGCCCGGTAACATGCCCGCATTATATGCCGGACCATCCACATAAGGCTTAACAATGGTAATATACATGGTTTTTGTATTCTGCTGTACTACAGCACCGATTCCATAATAGGTTCCGGTGGTTGATTCCATCAAGTCGTCAAATTCTTCTTTTGTATAGAAGCAGGTATACGGATCACCCAGGCCCTCCAAAAGCCCCTTATATGCACCGGTACGCATATCATCTACGGAAATGTCGTACATGTAATACTGGTCAATCAGCTGCATTAACAGTTCCATTTTGCTGACAAAATAATCGGACATCAATTCCTCGTCTGCCTTGGACGGCTTTGGTGTAGCTGTTGGTTTTGCAGACTCTGTCTTATCGTCTGTTTTATTATCTGCAACCTCGGAGTCTCCTTCCTTATCCTGCTCCGGTGCCTTGGTTTCGGAAGCATTCTCCTCCGGCTCTTCATCGGAATCCGGCCAGCCTACCTCCAGGCCCGGTTCCTTATCTCCGTTCTGCTGTTCCTGTGCCATGTTCTGAAGCAACAGTGCACATCCGCTTGTACCCATCATTAAAGATAAAACAAGGGTCAGGCACAATGCTCTCATATACTTTTTCATCGTTAATCCTCCTAATGCTGCAATTCTATTTTTCTGATTTGACGCTTTGCCGTCATGTGACTGGCAATAATTCCAAGGCCCAGACTGAAAATCAACGCCAATGGAATAAACTGCTGCATAATTACCTCTCTGTCAATAAAATTCATCGTGGTAAACACCGATTCAAACTGTTCCTTTAAAGTACGGACAATTTCACCGTATACCACATACAAAATTCCCACCGGAAGAATGGAACCTAAGATTCCGATAAGCGCTCCCTCCACCACAAACGGTGCCCGGATAAAAAAGTCGGTGGCACCGATAATGCTCATAATGGAAATTTCTTCCCGGCGCACATTGATGCCGGTGGAAATAGTGGTACGGATTAAGAAAATGGCCACCGCCACCAGAATTACTATCAAACCGATAGAAATCATCCAAAGCAGGGTTTTGATACCATCAAAGCTTTCTGCGATAGACTCCGAATGATTTACTTTACGCACATCCGGAATGGACTCCACAAAGCCAACCACCGCCTTTTGCCGTGATACATCGCTTAAGGATACCTCCAGGGATGCGGAATCAATCAGCGGATTATCAGAACCAAAGGTGGCTGTTAATTCCTCATTCAAGCTTTCTGATTTATAAGTTTCCCATGCTTCCTCCGCGGAAATGTAAATAACATCTGCCACGTCGGAACGGAGCCGGATTTCTTCCCGGATTTCCAGAATACGCTCCTCTGATGTGTTTTCATCAAAAAACACGGTAAAACCAACCAGGGATTCTGCGCTCTCCATTGCATGATTGAAATTTGCTATCACAAAATAAAAGATGCCGAGCAGTAACAGGCAGGCTGTTATGGTGCCCGCAGAAGCAAGGGAATACACACGGTTTTTCCATGCGCCGCGGAATCCCTGCTTTAAACAATAAAACAAGGTTCTAATTTTTCGCATAACGATACCTTCCCTTTTCTTCGTCGCTGATTACCCTGCCGTTTTTCAGGGTAATTACACGCTTTTGCATTCTATCTACAATTTCCTGATTGTGGGTTACCACAACCACAGTGGTTCCACGTTTGTTGATATCTTCGAGCAAGCTCATGATTTCCCAGGAATTTTTAGGGTCCAGGTTTCCGGTAGGCTCGTCAGCCAACAGAATTACCGGATTGTTTACCAACGCTCTTGCCAGGGCAACCCTTTGCTGCTGACCGCCGGATAACTCGTTAGGAAAGGATTTGGCCTTATCCACCAGACCTACCAGGGAAAGCATCTTTGGCACCTGACGCTTAATCAGCCGCACAGGAGCCTCTACTACCTGTTGTGCAAAAGCAACATTATCATAAACATTTCTGTCTTTTAAAAGGCGGAAATCCTGGAACACTACACCGATACTGCGCCGGTATTTACCTACCTGGAATTTGCGGAGTCTGCCGATTTCACGGCCTGCCACAAATACCTTGCCCTTGGAAGGAAGAATTTCTTTTAACATCAGACGAATCAGTGTAGATTTACCGGAGCCGCTGCTACCTACGATAAACACAAATTCTCCTTTATAAATGCGGATATTGATGTCTTCAATTGCCGCAATTCCCTTTTGGTATTCCTTGGAGACATGCTCAAAGGAAATCACCGGGGCTTCTATTTTACTCATCTCTCTATTAATATCAAAATCCGCCGCCATATATTCTCCTTCTGAAAATTTTATATATAAGCAAAGGCTGCCACAGGGCAGCCTTTTGATTTATTCTGCGTTCTCCATGTATGTCATGTACTTAACTACCATAAGTGCAATCTTAAAGGTAATAGCGTCTTCAAATACACGCAGGTCAAGATTTGTGGTCTTCTGCAGCTTATCCAGACGATAAACCAGAGTGTTTCTGTGAATGTATAACTGACTGGAAGTTTCGGAAACGTTCAGGCTGTTCTCGAAAAACTTGTTGATGGTTACTAAGGTTTCTTCATCGAACTCATCTAAGGACTTTCCGTCAAAAATTTCTTTGATAAACATCTTGCAAAGAGACATTGGAAGCTGGTAAATGAGACGTCCGATACCTAAGTTAGAGTATGCTACCACATTTCTATCGCTGTAGAAAATTTTACCTACATCCAAAGCCATCTTCGCTTCCTTGAAGGAACGGGACACGTCACGGATTTCATTAACAATAGTACCGTAAGCCACATTTACCTTGGTCATTGCCTCGGTATTTAACATATCGAGAATAACCTTAGCGGTTTTATTTAAGTCTTCGTAGGTTTCATTTGCCTTTAATTCTTTTACAAGAATAATATTCTTTTCATCTACTGCAGTAATGAAATCCTTTGTTTTGCCCGCAAAGAGACTACGTACGGTTTCCAGTGCATTGCTGTCTTTATCGTTTTTGGTTTCGATAAGGAAAACAACTCTTCTTGCTTCTGTTTCGATATGAAGCTTCTTTGCACGGTTGTAGATATCAACCAGTAAAAGATTATCTAATAACAAATTCTTGATAAAGTTATCTTTATCATAACGCTCTTTATATGCCACCAGCAGATTCTGGATTTGGAATGCAGCCAGCTTACCAACCATGTAAACGTCGTCACTGTCGCCTCTTGCCAGAAGAACATACTCTAACTGATGTTCATCAAATACCTTGAAGAACTGGAAGCCCTGCAGCACCTGGCTGTCTGCAGGAGAATCTACAAACGCAAGTACAGCGTTTTCGTAAACCTCTGCATTTGGGATGGTTGCCGCAAGCACCTTTCCTTCTGTGTCTAATACGCAAATATCAATTCTTGTAATTGTTTTTAAACCTTCAATTGTACTTTGTAAAATCTGATTGGATATCATAAACCCTTTACCTCACATTCTGTACCCCAAAAGTATCACTTGTACATATTTTTGCACTTTAACATAGTATATCACAAAAAACCTGAAAATTCAAGAATTCTTATTCGCTTCTTAACGCTTCTACCGGATCTTTCTTTGCTGCTACTCTGGATGGAATCAGACCGGCAATTAAAGTCAGTGTTACACTGATGATAACCAAAATGGTTCCTCCCACAGCCGGAAGCGCTGCCACATCCGGAATTTCTGCAAAATAGTAGATAACTGCATTAATCGGGATGCAAAGCAGTATGGTTACACCAACGCCAAGCAGACCGGATACCAGACCTACAATCATGGTTTCTGCATTGAACACTCTGGAAATATCCTTCTTGGATGCACCGATGCTTCGAAGGATACCGATTTCCTTGGTTCTTTCCAATACGGAAATATAAGTGATAATACCAATCATAATGGAAGATACTACCAGGGAAATGGACACAAAAGCAATCAGCACGTAGGAAATCACGTTAATAATTGTACTGATAGAGGACATCATAATACCAATATAGTCGGTATACGTAATTTTATTTTCCCCTTCTCCCTTAGCTTCCATGGCATCGTTATATTCCTGAATTTTTTCTTCGATTAAATCCTTGGACGCAAAGTCAATCGGATAAATATTGATAGAACTTGGTTTTTCCAAATCAGCCACACCAAACATTGACAAATTGCCATCATAGGTTGCCTGGGAAACTGCTGCCGCCGCATACTGCTCCTGCAGCATCTTCAGTTCTTCCGGTGTTAAGGTAGCAAGGTATGCCTGCTGTTCCGGTGTCAGGGTACTCATGTCAAACGCACTGTTTTGGGCATCTTCTGCTGCCTCGGAATCAGAAAACGGTTTGCCGGTAAGTACATCCGTTTCAGGATCTGCCTGCTGTGCCTTGACAATTTCCTGCTTTGCGGTTTCTTCGATAATGTATTCGGTTAATTCCTTGGTATAACCAACGGTACCTGTAATGGAGGTTGCTACTGCATCCGGCTTTGGACGCACGATACCAACCACCTTAAGTTCCAGGGCATCTTCCAGGATTTTCTCCAGATATGTGTCGCTCTCGGAAAAATCCTCCCAATAGCCCAGTTCTTCATTATAAGAATAGTAATCGGTACTCAATACTACTTTGTAAGTCTGGCTTAACAGTTCGTCATAAGTAAAGGTTCTGCCATCATCCTCAATCTCTTTAGATTCGGTAAAGTTTTTAAGCAAGGCCTGGTCCTTTAAGCCAAGGGTAAACAATGCAGTGTCCATAATGTAATTCTTCTCGGAAACCACAAAAATCACTTCATCTTTGGCTTCCGGCCACTTACCTGCCACCACATCATACTGGGATTCTAATAATTCCCGGTTATCAAGCAGTTCGCAAAAAGCGTCCATATCGGTACCGCCCATAGCTCCCATAGCACTCATGGAAGACATGGTATCATACATGGACATCATACTGTCCATTCCCATAGTGCTCATTACGGTACTAGGATTTACCTGCATGGTATTTCCGTATAAATCAGTACCATAAATACGCAGGTTGGCATCATAACCAAACTGAATGGCACTGGTCAGTTCGCCAAAGCCATTGTTTTCGTCTAAAATATATTTGCGGAATTCACCTAAGTTATTTGCCTGCTTTTCAGCAACCATGGCATTGTACATCTCGGTCATGATTACCATAGGACGCACCACGTCATCATCATAGGTTTCCGCTTCTTCTTCAAATTCGCCGGACATAGAGCCCATCATAGCACTCATATCCATGGTTTCATCCTGTAAATTGATTGGATAATTGGACAACGTATCTTCCTGCACCTTATCAATATAAGCCTGGAAGCCGCTGGACAGGGAAAGAATAAGGGCAATGCCGATAATACCGATACTGCCGGCAAAGGCAGTCATAAAGGTTCTGCCCTTCTTTGTCATCAGATTATTTAAGCTCAGTCCCAATGCAGTTTTAAAGGACATGGACTTCATTTTTCCCTTTTCCTTGGTTACCGCCGGAAGCACTTCCTCTTCTGCATTTTTAAATGGTCTGGAATCATCAATTACCTTACCGTCCAAAAGCTTAATAATTCGGGAAGAGTACTGTTCTGCCAGCTCCGGATTGTGGGTAACCATAATAATCAAACGGTCTTTGGAAATTTCCTTTAACAGTTCCATAATCTGGACACTGGTAGCGGAGTCCAAAGCACCGGTAGGCTCATCAGCCAACAGAATTTCAGGATCATTAATTAAAGCACGGGCAATTGCTACACGCTGCATCTGACCACCGGACATCTGATTTGGCTTTTTGTGAATCTGGTCCGCAAGACCTACTTTGGTAAGCACCTCAATTGCACGTCTTCTTCGCTCGCTCTTAGAAACACCGGATAAGGTAAGTGCCAGTTCTACGTTAGAAAGCACCGTCTGATGCGGAATCAGATTATAGCTTTGGAACACAAATCCGATGGAATGATTACGATACGTATCCCAGTCCCTGTCTTTAAACTTTTTGGTGGATTTTCCATTAATAATAAGGTCGCCTTTGGTATACTGGTCCAAGCCTCCGATAATATTTAACAATGTGGTTTTACCACAGCCGGACTGGCCTAAAATAGAAACAAACTCACTGTTTCTGAAACACAAAGTAACACCCTTTAAGGCTTCTACCTCGGTATCTCCTGTTTTATATGTTTTTACAATGTCTCTTAACTGAAGCATTTGTCCTCTCCATTCCTGTTCTGAACATTTTACGTTTACGTTTTCTAAGTATATACCATTTTGAGGAAAATTCAACCGAAAAATTGTAAACATTTTATTAATATACGGAAACAAAAGAAACCGGGCACCCATGTCGGACGCCCGGTAAAATTCTTATTAGTGAGTGATAATCTGCTCGGTTTCCTTGTCGAAGATGTGAATCTTGGAAAGGTCAAGTGCAATCTGGATGGTATCACCAGGTCTTGCAGTTGTACGAGGATTTACTCTTGCTGTGATATCTACTGTATCAGCGATTGTGAAGTATAAGAATACTTCTGCACCAAGTAATTCGTAAACTCTTACGGTAGCGTCAAATGCGCTGTCCTTAGAAGTTTCGATGAATACCTGCTCATCCTTAATATCTTCTGGACGGATACCAAGGATAACTTCCTTACCAACATAACCGCCTTCGATTAACTTCTTAGCACGTGCTTCAGGAAGCTTGATGGAACGCTCTGCGAAGTGAAGTGTTACATCGCTGCCTGCCTGCTCTACCTGACAGTTGATGAAGTTCATCTGTGGGGAGCCCATGAAACCTGCTACGAAGAGGTTGTCTGGTCTGTCGTATAAGTTCTGAGGTGTATCTACCTGCTGGATAACACCATCCTTCATAACGATGATTCTGGTACCAAGTGTCATAGCCTCGGTCTGGTCATGTGTTACGTAGATGATGGTTGTCTGTAACTTCTGATGTAACTTGGAGATTTCGATTCTCATCTGTACTCTGAGCTTAGCGTCCAGGTTGGAGAGAGGTTCGTCCATTAAGAATACCTTAGGGTTACGAACGATAGCACGACCCATGGCAACACGCTGTCTCTGACCACCGGAAAGAGCCTTTGGCTTACGGTCTAAGAGATGTTCAATATCAAGAATCTTAGCAGCTTCGTGAACGAGCTTGTCGATTTCATCCTTTGGAGTCTTTCTTAACTTAAGACCGAATGCCATGTTATCATATACGGACATATGAGGATACAGAGCGTAGTTCTGGAATACCATCGCGATATCTCTGTCCTTTGGTTCTACGTCGTTCATTAACTTATCGCCAATGTAAAGTTCACCTTCTGTGATTTCTTCAAGACCAGCGATCATACGAAGTGTAGTAGACTTACCACAACCGGATGGACCTACGAAGATGATGAATTCCTTGTCTGCAATTTCAAGGTTGAAGTCCTTAACAGCTACAAATCCGTTTGGATATGTCTTGTTAATATGCTTTAAAGATAAACTAGCCATTTTGAATCCTCCTAATTTGATATCATTTTAATTTGTATTTGTTTCATTTTTGACCGCAGAAGTTCTGCGAATTTTCTAACATGTATACATCATACAACATTTCCGAAAAAAAAACCATATCTTAAATAACCAAAAAGTGTTTTCATTATTTGTTCAATTTGTATAAAACGTTTATTTTTTGGTTGTTTTGCCTGTTTTTTTGTCGAGATATGCATTTTTTATTGTGTAAATTCTATAAATCCTTCTCCACGTACCTCATGAACGTCATTCACAATGACAAAAGCGGACGGGTCTATTTTGTGCACAATATCTATAAGTTCCACGATTTCTTTCTTTGTTACAACGCAAAGCAGCATCTTTTTTTCTTCTTTAGAATACATTCCCTGTACTTTAACTCCGGTAGCACCACGGTCTACATCCGTCAAAATAATTTCCGCAATTTCCTCAGCCTTATCGGAAATAATATGGGCCATTTTGGCAAATTTAAGTCCCTGCAAAATACCATCAGAAATCTTAGAACATAAATACACAACGCAGATGGCGTACATGGCGTTCTCTATGCCAAACACTACCGCACCCAGTATCACAATGGCGCCATCAATAACAGCCAGCAGCTGCGGAATGGAAAAATGCTTTATCTTATCGTGAAGCAAAGCACTGAGCAAATCTGTGCCGCCGGTAGTTGCCATTCTGGCAAATACCAGACCAATACCGGCACCGGTCATAACGCCGCCAAACAAGGTAGCTAACACATAATCATCAAACAGCCGGTAAATCGGCACAACATAAATCCACACCGATAACATCACCGTTGCAAACATGGTTTTTGCAATATATTTTTTTCCTTTCTTCAGCAACGCAATAAGAAATAGCGGTCCGTTAAACAGAAGGTTACTCAGCCAGACCGGAATTCCGCCTTCCCAAACAAAAGCCGTTACATGCTTAACAACAATAGCAAGACCCGTTACACCGCCGCATACCAGCCCCATAGGGTCAAATGCAAAGTTAATGCCCAATGCCATCAAAAAAGTACCTGCAAGAATATAAGCAATATCCTTCCAGATTCCCATATCCTGTTTTCTCATCTCATTTTACTCTCTTTCTAATACTCTCTCTAATGGGTTGCCCCGGATAAAAAGATAACACAAGTTGCCTGTGCTGTAAAGCCACTTCCGTCTGCCGGCGCAAGAAATGAATGATATTTTTCCGCTTTACCGCCTTCTGTCACCAAAGTACCGGCGGTTGTATCAATCAGGCTGCCGATAACCGATGCCGTTCCCGTATACAAAATCACCCGGGAGCCCTGGGTCACGGACAGTTCTTCTCCTTTTTTCAAAGTAATGCATTCATAGCCGCCGTCTCCAAGCATCTCCAGCTGCTGTTCCAGATAGCTCCGGGTAATGATAGGATCTCCGGCAGAGCCCGGCTCATTTGTTGCAGCACCAACCTGCATACCGGAGCAGAACAACAGGGTTCCTGCCAGTACCATACCTCCTGCCACCCATAATTTACTTCTTTTTTTCTTATCCATATACGCTCTTCCTTTATATATTCTCTGGTTCTATTCCGTAGATATCAGCAATTCCTTCAAACGCTCTCCCGACCGTTTTCCGGAAAGCACATAACCGTCCTTTTCCCTGCTGCCCGGTGCCAGTTCTATCTGTATCTCCCAAACCGTTTTCCTGCTTTCATAATACATCCAGCGCTCCTCCAAAGAGCTTCCGGAGGAGGATTCCTCCAGCCATTTTTGAAAAGCAGCAAAAAACTTTGCTTCCGTCAGTTCCTCTTTCTGTGCCAAAAACCAGGCATCCATTGCTTCTTTATCCGCCCGGACATAATCCGTCAAAGAAACGCCAAGCAGCTCGGAAAGAATCCGGTTACCGCCGGTAAGGGCATAATTTTCAGAAAAACTCTCTGCCATGTTGGAAATCTTAAAATATTGCGGCAGTTCCGGTGCATATGTCTGCAGGCTTTTGTATAAGTCCTCCGACAAATTCACCTTGGTGTCTGCCGGAATTTCCAGGTAGGAAACCCGGTTACTTCCCACGTGATAAACTTCTATGTAAATACCGGAAATCTTTTTTGAAGTCTCTTCCATTTGATAATATACCGTTGCGGTAACCGCCTCCGGTTTTCCCGGCGAAGACTCCTGAGTAACCGGAGCGTCTTCCGTCTGCTCAACTTCTACTGCAAACAATTCATTTAAAGCAGGCAAAGTTATGATTATCACCAAAAGCAATGCAAGCAATATTCCCAAGGTTCCCACTATTATTTTAATGACATTTTTCTGTTCCATAGGCACACCTCTTTTTGTTACAATAAATTTATTTTAAACGATTCTTTAAAAAAATGCAACGAAAGGCGTAGTGCCACCGTCATAATTAATAGATACGCAAACCGTATCAATTCATTTGAAAGGAGATTTACCTATGAAAAAGAATCTATTTTTTGCGATTATTGCAACAACACTCCTTGTACTTACCGGTTGTACCAAAGAAAAAGAAACCAAAATATTAAACATGGAGGAGGTTTATCAGTCTGTTCTAGCGTTGCAGGAAAGCACCGGCAAAGAAGCCCTGATTATGTTTCCTGAAGCAAACGAAGAGTATCTGGAAATGTTTTATCCCGGCTTTTCTTCTATTCCGCGCACCCAGACTGTTGCCTACATGGCACCCGTTACCGGCTTTGCCACCGAAATATTTTTGGTTGAAGTTACCAACAAAGATGATGTAAAAGCCATGAAAGAAATTTTTGAAGCCCGAATTGAACGCGGAGCCTCCGATACCTCCTACCCGGAAACTGCCATCCACTGGGCAAACAACGGTCAGGTCCATACCTATGGTAATTATGTCTGCATGATTGTTCTTCCGGAGGGTTATATCATTCCGGAAAACGTGTTTGAACTGGAATAATTTCTATACAAACACTCCAAAAAGAGGTACAATCAAACCATCCTATTTACGAAATGAGGTGTCTCCATGGAAGACAAACAGATTATCGCTCTGTTCTTTTGCCGCTCCGAACAGGCAATCACACAGTTAAAAGAAAAATACCATGGGTTGTGTCTCTCCATTGCCCGCCGGATTCTGGCGGATGAGCGCGATGTGGAGGAATGCTTTAATGATACCTGTCTCAAGGTGTGGAACGCTATTCCGCCGGAGCGTCCCGACTCTCTGGCTGCTTACCTTTCCCGCATCACGCGAAATCTTGCACTGGACCGCTATTCCTATCATCATGCCGAAAAGCGTTCCACTGCATTAACCGATGCCTATGAAGAGCTGGAACCCTGCCTGGCTTCTTCCTTCAATGTAGAACATACCATGCAAGAAAAAGACTTCCGGCAATTTATCAATAACTTTCTTAAAAACCTAAAAAAAGAAAACCGCATGTATTTTGTACGGCGCTACTGGTACGGTGAAAGTATTGCAGAAATTGCTGCCGCTTACAAGGTCAGTGAGGAAAAAGTAAAATCTTCCCTGTTCCGCACCCGCAACAAATTAAAGCTTGCCTTAGAAAGAAAGGAGTAAACTATGGAGAAAAAAAATTTTAATACCTGGATGAATTCCATCGACGAAAAATATTTAGAGGAAGCTGCCAAGGCTCCGGCAAAAAAATTTAACTACCGTCACCTTGCCATGACCGTTGCCGCCTGTCTGGTGCTTGCCGCTACCGGACTTCTTCTGCGCCAGGGACTGTTACCTGACACACAACCGGATATTGCAGATACCGTGTCAACTACAGCACCTACAAAAATTGCCGAAGTACAAAAAGAGCCGGAAACCGGTGAAATAGCCACCAAGCATTTCACCAAGGACGGCGTTGATTTCACCTTGCTTTCCTGTGATATGACAAATGCGCCAACCGATATTTCCGGCATGGAAACCGCCAACGAGGAACCTTTGGTATGGGTAGCCGGAGGACTTGAAATCAAGCTTTGCTCCACCTCTGACACAGCCTGGGCCAGCTGGTATGATGCGAATCAGAATACCCAATGGTGTTTAAAAGCCAACACCTCCACTCTGGCCCTGCTTACCACTGCAAAGGACATCGTGGAAGATCTCGGCTATAATGTGGCAGTTGCTCCGGAAGGTTCTTCCGATATTACCTACAATGCTTTTCTGTTAAATGATCTAACCGTTGCAGAAACCACCTTTATCCTGGACGGCATCCGTTACAGCTTCCGCATGGCAGCGACCAGCGAAATTGCCGAAGATTTCGCAGATATTTCCGGTAACACCGAAGCTTTTGATACTTACACAACCCCGGAGGTCGGCTGGTGTCCGGCGAAGCTTTCTTTTAACGAAAACGGAGAAGGAAAAATAATCTGGTTTGACATTGTGCCCGGTTTACTTTATAGTTTAAGTATGGAAACAAATGCTTCCGAAGAAGCACTGCTTACCATGGCCCACGAATTATTCGTCCCGGCCCAGGATAAAGCAAACTGGTAAACGGAAGCCTTCCCATACACTATGAGGAAAGGAGCGCAGCAATTCCTGCTGCCACAGTAATCTATGGAACAAAAAGTTGTGCTTGTTACCGGTGCCTCCCGGGGTATCGGCCGGGCCATTGCCCTGACCTTTGCCCGAAACGGCTACGATGTCATTATCAATTGTTTAAAAAGTGCCGATGCTCTTGCCAGCCTGGAACGCCAGATTTTATCAATGGGCGTACGGTGTAAATCCTTTGTGGGAGATGTCGGCAGTCCTTCCTTTGTAGAGCTGATGTTCCGCTCCATCGAAAAGGAATTCGGCACATTGGATGTTCTTGTAAACAATGCCGGCATTTCTTACATCGGCTTGCTTACCGACATGACGCCTTCCGACTGGAAGATGGTAATGGACACCAATCTTTCCTCTGTATTTTATTGCTGTTCCAAGGCAATCCCGATGATGCTGCAAAAGAAAGGCGGCCGTATCATCAATATCTCCTCCATGTGGGGTACCTGCGGTGCTTCCTGTGAGGTTGCCTACTCTGCCTCCAAGGGCGGCATGGATGCTTTCACCAAAGCCCTTGCCAAGGAGCTGGCGCCAAGCGGAATTACCGTAAACGCCATTGCCTGCGGCATCATTGACACCGAAATGAACCATTGCTTCTCGGAAGAAGAGCTGGAAGCCATGGCAGTAGAAATCCCTATCGGGCGCTTTGGTGCTCCGGAGGAAGTTGCAGACTTTGCGCTGCAGATTGCAAAAGGAAATGCCTATTTAACCGGCCAAATTATACATTTGGATGGTGGATATCTCTAATTGGGGCACAAAAAAATTTCCATGTCTTTTTGCCCCGCAAAAAGACATGGAAATTTAATAGCAGACTGAAATGGGGCATAGATTCTCTTGCGCGGGGCACCATGCCCCACTATAATGTTGTTATGCCCCCACTCAGCATTAAAACTCATCTTTTACAATTCGTGACCTGCCAAAATTTCTCTTTTCTTTTGGCTACAAACATGCTAAAATCTTTCTATCACTACAATAAGGAGGTCTTATCACGATATACAAACGAATTTTATCTGAACAACAACATCTTATCAAACAAATCCAATCCCTACAGGAACAAATCAGTGCACTTCCCGAAGGAAATTTTGTTTGTACCCGTAACTCCAATCGATACAAATGGTATCGAAGTCTTGACAAAAATCTTGTCTACATTCCCAAGAAGCAACGCCAGCTTGCAGAAAAATTAGCACTAAAAAAATATCTTTCACTGATACTGGAAGAAGCACTTCAGGAAAAACGTGCTCTTGACTTTTACCTGAAACATCACTCCCACAGTTCCGGAAAAGCACAGCAACTGCTTATGGACATGCCGGAGTATCAGAACCTTTTATCTTCTTATCTTAGTTCACCATCACAGGAACTTATTGATTGGATGAACGGCCCCTATGAACGAAACCTTAAATATCCGGAGCAACTAATCTTTCGCACAAACTCCTCTTATTTTGTACGTTCCAAATCAGAATCCCTAATTTTTACAGCATTACAAAGTAATAAAATACCTTTCCGCTATGAATGTGCCCTGACCTTGGGTGAAATAACACTTTACCCTGATTTCACCATACGCCATCCAAAGACAGGAGAAACCTTTTATTGGGAACATTTTGGAAAAATGGACGACACCGGTTACTGCCGGAATGCTTGTTCAAAACTTGATCTATTCACATCCCATGGAATCATACCAAGCATTCAGCTGATTACCACTTATGAAACAAAACAGCATCCCCTGGATATGAATCAGGTAGATGCTATTATACAAAATTACTTTATGTAATTTAGATGCCTTTTTTACAACGCAGGAGTTATTTCGCTTTAGCGGGGCATTAACCACATCTTCTTGATAATTATGCCCCGCTAAAACTATTTCACTATAAAATCAAGATATATTATGGGCATACAAATCTGTACCCAGGGCATCATGCCCCGCGGAAGGATTATTTTGCCCCAGAGAGATAACTTATTGCCCTGCTGTACAAGTTTTCTTTAAATACGGACTTTTCAGCAGCATAAACACCAGCGGCAGCACCATTAGTATCCACACCACAGGCTCTGCCAGAATAACACCCCAGTAGCCAAGACGAGGCACCATAAGCTTGGCAAATACCACCTTGCCCACCAGTTCTACGAAGCTGGAAACAATCGGAGTAATGTGGTTGCCAAGTCCCTGCAGTACATTTCTGAAAAGTGTAACGCAGGCTGCCACCATGTAAAAGATGGTATCAAATTTTAAATACGTTGCACCGGTTTCCAATATTTCCGCATTGTCCGTTCCGGTAATCATACGGATTAAATCCTCCGCCACTGTATTGGCAAGAACAATCACCAACAGCACCCAGCAGACCAAAAAGCCAAGGGCACCAAAAAGCCCTTTCCGGATACGGTCGTATTTACCCGCCCCAAGATTCTGCCCGGTAAAGGTACACATTGCCGCGCCGGTAATGCTGAAGGCCATCATAAAGATTTCGGTTACCTTTCTTGCTGCGGTATGGGCAACAATAATGTTCTGGCCCAAGCCGTTGATGGCAGTCTGCAGCATCAGGGTACCAAACTGTACCAAAGAACTCATAAAGGCCATGGAACAGCCCGCAGCCAGCAATTCCCGAATCAGGGAAAGTTCCGGTTTCATATCCTTTAATGCAAACCGCAGTATATCGTACTTTTTCAGCATGTATCCCACACAAAGCACCGCCGAAACACCCTGGGCAATCACCGTGGCAAGTCCGGCACCGAATACTCCAAGATGCAAACTGTTAATAAAGAAAATATCCAGCGCCACATTTAAGAAGCTGGAGCAAATTAACAAAACAAGCGGTGTCACAGAGTTTCCGAGTGCCCTGAGGGTTGCAGCTCCCAGATTGTAAGCAAAGGTAAAAAACACGCCACAAATAAGTACGGTACAATAGCTTTTTGCATCTGCCAAAAGCTGAGGCTCGATTTTCATAAACAGCATCAGACTATCCATGCAAAGCAGGCACAGTGTTACCAGCAGCACGCAGAGTATCAGTCCCATGCCTACGGAAAGAGCAAAGGCTTTTTTCAGTTTTTCCATCTTTCTACCGCCGTAGAATCTCGCCATCGGCACCGCAAATCCCAATGTCATACCATTCATAAAGCCAATCAGCAGGTTACTGAGTACACTGGTACCTCCTACCGCCGCCAGGGCTTCTTCTCCCAGATAAGTACCCACAATGCGGGTATCTGCCAGAGAATAAAACAGTTGGAACAGGTTCCCGAAAAAAATCGGTATAGCAAACAATACTAAGGTTTTAAATAAAGGTCCTTTTGTCAGGTCTTTCATAATACTTCCTTTGTCAAATCTTTAATTACTTCTGATGCAATAATGAGTCCCGCCACCGACGGTACAAAAGCGGTACTGCCCGGAGTGCCCCGGCGCTTTGCCACCGGGTCCACTTCCTCCAGCGCCACCTTCGGAATAATCGGCTGCTCTTTGGAATAAATAACTTTCACTCCTTTAATGCCTCTGTCCTTTAATTCCTTACGCATCACCTTTGCCAGCGGGCATACGGAGGTTTTTGCAATATCCGTAACCTCCAGTTCCATCGGATTTAACTTGTTACCGGTACCCATACTGCTGATAACCGGAACTCCTGCCTCTTTGGAAAACTGTATAATAGCAATTTTGGCTGTTACGGTATCCACCGCATCCACCACGTATGCATATTCACTGAAATTGTATTCTTCCTTCTTTTCCGGAAGAAAAAATTCCTGCCTTACGGTAACCTCTGCCGCAGGATTAATAGAGAGAATACGGTCCCGCATCACTTCCACCTTTGGCTTCCCGATGGTATCCGTGGTTGCAATAATCTGGCGGTTTAAATTAGACACCGATACTGTGTCATTGTCAATTAAGTCAAACCTTCCCACACCGCTTCTTGCCAGTGCTTCCACTGCATAGCCGCCAACGCCGCCAACACCGAACACTGCCACCTTGGCCTTCTGCAATATTTCCATGGCCCCGCTGCCAATCAGGGCTTCAATTCGTGAAAATTGTTCTGTCATAAATATATTCCTTTCTACGGTGTTACCCGGTTAATGTCTCTTGGAAATAACGAGGAAAGCCGTACATTTTCCTGCTTCAAAAGCTTTGCAGTCAGACGCTCTAAACCAATGCCAAGCCCACCATGCGGCGGCATGCCTGCCTTATGAATCATCAGGTAGCTTTCGAAGGCGGATGGATTCATGCCCCGGGCTTCCATTTTTTCCACCTGTTCTTTATAGTTGTGGATACGCTGTCCTCCGGTGGTTATTTCAAGCCCTCTGAACAACAGGTCAAAGCTTAAGGTTTCTGCCGGATTTTCCTTACTGTCCATGGCATAAAACGGCCGCTTTTCACTTGGATAATGGGTTACAAATACAAACTCACTACCGGTCTGTTTTTTGATAAGCTCACATAACAGCTTTTCTTCCTCCGGTTCAAAGTCTGTTCTGTCTTTGATTTCCCGGTGATATGCCTTTGCCACCATTTCTTTGGCTTCTGAAAATTTCACTGCCGGAATTTCTGTAATTTCAGGCAGTTGCACCTGCAACAACGCAAGTTCCTGTTCATACTGCTCCTGCAGATACTCCATAACAAAACGGAGCATTGCCGTTTCCATCTGCATGATTTCTTCGAAGCTTTCGATGAAACCCATTTCAAAGTCTACACCGGTATATTCATTTAAATGTCTGGCGGTGTCGTGCTTTTCAGCCCGGAATACCGGCGCAATTTCAAATACACGTTCAAACACACCTACCATCATCTGCTTGTAAAACTGAGGGCTCTGGGCCAGATATGCCTGCTTGCCGAAATAGTCCAATTGAAAAATGTTGGCACCGCCTTCCGCACCTTCTGCCACAATTTTCGGTGAATGTATTTCGGTAAACTTTTCCCGGTACAAAAATTCTCTCATTGCCCGGCAAATGCCTTCCTGTACTTTAAAAATAGCACGTTCCTTCTCATTTCGCAACGTAATCGGACGATAATTTAACAAATTTTCCAGAGAAGTGTCTACCTTTTTGTTGTTAATAACAATTGGTGTTAATTCTTCCGGTTCCGATAACACTTCTATCGAAAGCATCTGCAATTCATATCCGGTTCTAGAACGTTCCTCCGCAACTACATTTGCGGTAACACATACCGCACTTTCCTCCTTCAGTTCCTCCAGCGAAAAAGCACTGAATTCCCTGCTGTATACACACTGTACCACAGCACGCTTTGTGCGGATGAGCACAAATGCAAATTCGCTCATTTTGCGGATTTTATACACCATACCGTGCATTTCTACCGTTTTACCGATATAGTTCCCAAGTTGCTCTGCTTCTACTCTATACTTCATATCCAATTCCTCCATTGTTTATTTTTATATAATAAAGAATCCGGATATGAGTTTACACTGATTTGGGCCCATTAATCAGAAAAGACCACACCCGTTTCCTTATTCCCGGTGTGGTCTGAAACTTCCTATGCCACACAGGTACAACACAAATAGCGCATGTACCTGTGGATATTTCCAAAGCTACATGCGCTGTCTATCGTCGTCCCTGTTCAGTTTAGCAAACTGAAGATTTCTCATGATAACAGCCTCGTTTCTTAATTTGAAACTGACTATATCACTAAACTTCCGGTTTGTCAAATGTTTTCTGAAAATTTTAAAGCAATGTATATTCTGACAGAACTTTTGCCATTAACCGGTAAAAATGCAACCGCTCCGTATTCCATACATAACGCTTGTTTACTGCTTCAAAGCTGACAATGCATTCATGACCCTTGCGGTCTTTAAACGGAACCTGCAGACATGCCGTCATTCCCTGGTTTTTCATCAACTGATAAACTTCGTCGTTTACCGGCGCAATGGAAGAAATGTCGTTGATAACCACCTCTGTTCCCCCAAGCAAAGACTGCCAGTATTCACTGAGAATATATTTTTCGGTTTCTGCGATTACTTCTTTGGACGGAACCTTTTGTCCGGCCATGTGAAGCACCTTGCCCGTTTCTCTGTCATAAACTGTAATTCGCGGAATCTCAAAGTTTTCCAAATAGTCATCCAACAAACGCTCTATCGGATAATCCTCCTTGCAAGCCACCTTGTCCATAATGACACAAAGGATATCAGACTTGCTCATGTCGCCGCGGTTATTGATTCTTGTTTTGGACTGAACCGCATTTTTAACCTCGGAAATGTCTCCGTGCAAATCCCGGCTATAAATGATATAACGGTTTCTGCCCTTTTCTTTTGCACGGTATAATGCAAAGTCCGCCAACGTAAACAGTTCTTCGTAGTTGGACGCATCCTTTGGATATGCGGCACAACCGATGGATAAAGTTACTGTTGGCTGTCCCGGTACATCCGGCGGGAACATGCCGCATACCGTATTTTTAATACTGCGGAGTCTTGGGCGGGCTGCTTCCATATCAAAAGCTTCATAAAACAGAATCATGAATTCGTCGCCGCCGATTCGGCCCACCAAACCATTGTCACCAACTTCATCCGCAAGAATGGATGCCACCTGACGGATAATGTTATCGCCGGTCATATGACCGAACTCATCGTTTACCTGCTTGAAATGGTCGATATCCACAATAGCAAGGGAAACGTTCTGACGCTTTTCTAAGTCTACCGTACGGATTACCATATTGGTAATTTCAGCCTTGGCAAGAAGGCCGGTAAGGGAGTCTATTTCTATTTTTCTGGTGTCGTTATAGGTACGTTCCATGTACTCATGAATATAACCTACCGACATATAATATGCACCGTTTTCATATAATCCGGCACACTTGATAATACTATGGGCACTATTGTTAGCGTTATGTACACTGCCGTCTACCTTGATAAACAGGTAGCGGTTACCGTTACGCAGACCACTGATAAATTCATTTACTGTATTTTCTTCCGTGGTCAGCTGCTCCAGATTTTTTTGCAACTGGACAAGAGACATGCGGATGCAGGACATATGAGCTCCGCTGCCGGTGATAATTTCCACTTCATCCCTGTCCGGATAATAAACAAAAGTATCGTCGCCGTACAACCCGTGAATTGCTTCATTTACATGACTGCGTCTGTCTAACAACAGCTCGGACTCTCTTAGTTTTTCGATATCCAACAGCACAACTTCCACATTTTCAGATGCGGTAAGTTCCTGAAGCCTAACATAACACGGCACCGGTTTACCCTTTAAATCTAAAACATGTACCACAAACCAGTCCTGACAACCCTGTTCCACATTTTGGATAAACCGCTGCTTATCTTCCTCTGCAACCAGCCGGTCAAAGGAATAATAGAATCTGGTATCATCTAAAAACTCGTAAAAATCCGTGTCTGCGGAAATTACATCCAATCGTCTTTTATTGATTATTATTTTGTGTTTTTTGGAATTAATCATATGCACTCTTCCTAACATAGAAAATAATCATGTATTATGAACAATTATATCATTTATGAAAGCGTTTTCCAACAAAAATTTCCGAAAACTTTACAGCTTTTTATATAAAGTAAACCACATGGTTAAAAAACACGCCAATCCACCGATAATATTGGAAATCGGTTCCGCCAAAAACACTCCGTCTACACCAAAACCAAACATAGGCAGAAGCAGGGTAAGCGGCGTCACGATAATCACTTTCCGGAGCATGGAAAAGAACACTGCCTGTTTTTTCTTGCCCAGCCCCTGGAAGGTGGACTGTCCCGCAAACTGGAATGCCATAAACACAAAACCGAAAAAGTAAATATATAACGCTCTCGCTCCTTCCGTAATGGTCTGCCCATCATTGGAAAAAATCTGAATCAGCTGCTTTGGAAGCAAAAGCACAACCAGCCACGCCAGTACCGTATACACACTGCCAATCAGCGTCATAAAACGGATGCCCTCTTTGACACGGTCATTTTTTCCTGCACCGTAGTTAAATCCAAGCACCGGTTGGGAGCCGGTACTGATACCCATAACCGGCAGCATGACAAGCTCTCTTACCGAATTAAGAATCGTCATGATTCCCACATACAGGTCACCGCCGTAAATCTGCAGGGAATTGTTACACACTACCTGTACCAGACAGTTGGAACCCTGCATCACAAAATTGGTAACGCCAAGTCCCATAATCGAGGTGACTCTTTTTGCCGAAAGCTTTAGACACTTTCTTTGTAACCGCAATATTGCCTTCTTTCCGGTCAAAAACTTTAACACCCAAATTGCTGACACCAGCTGGCTGAGCACCGTTGCCAAAGCCGCACCGGTCACACCCATATCAAAGGCAAAAATAAAAACCGGATCCAATATAATGTTGACAACCGCACCAAGAATTGTGGTTATCATGCCAAACTTCGGAAAACCCTGGGCATTGATAAATCCGTTCATGCCGGTAACCAGCATAGAAAATGCCGTACCAAACAAAGATATCTTTAAATATTCGTTGGCATACACATAGGATGCTTCACTGGCACCAAACAGGAAAATAACCGGCCGGCGGAACACATAGCACACCACCGTCAAAATCACCGCCGAAATCATCAGTAGACTAAAGGCATTGCCCATAATGTTTTCCGCTTCTTCCTCTTCGCCCTTACCTCTGGCAATGGAAAACAGCGGCACCGCACCGATACCAAACAGCCCGGTGAATGCCATAATCAACACCGTAATCGGAAAGGTAATCCCAACACCGGTTAACGCCAGCTCTCCGATGTCCGGCAGATGGCCTATGTAAATGCGGTCCACCAGATTGTAAAGCATCTGCACCACCTGGGCCAGGGTTAACGGAATGGCCTGCTCGATAATTCGTTTTTTAACGGAACCTTGTGAAAAATCATTCATGATGTCGTGTCCTTCTTTTGATAATTATTACTTCTACATAAATTTACGCTTTCCAGCGTGTCATGTTGCGCTCAAACTTCTCTGTATAAGCTTTCTTCAATTCTTCCTCAGAAATTCCGTAGCACAGTAAAACATCGTTATAATACATCAGTACATCAGCCAGTTCTTCCACTAAGTCTTTGCGGAGTGCGCTATCGCTGCAGGCATTTGTACCACCATTCTTCTTTACAATGTCAATCACTTCACCGATTTCGCCAATCATCCAGAGAAGCTTATTTTTTCCTGTTTCCGGACCGATTGGTTCCCACCAGTCCTTATAACGTTCCTGCAGAGTTCTCTGCATGGTGAGCATTTCGTTTATGCTGAAATCTGTTGTGCCCGCTCTATTCATTTCCTCAATCTCACAAATCAAATTGTAAAGTCCATCCTGAGACAATACACCGCGCTTTAAATCTGCCGGCAGTTCGCCACGTTCGTCTGCTTCATAATCTGCAAGCCATTGACCGCTGTCCATGTACTCCGTGAGGATATCTATTTTCTTTTGTAACTCTTTATCTTCTCTCCATCCGGACGGATTGCTTTTTAATTTGCCCGCAACCTCATCCATATACTGTTCCATTTGCCGTACTCTGTCTATTGTTTTCTGCATTTACGCACCCTCATAAAACTCCACAATTTTTTCCATCAATTCCTTGTTTGGCGCACTGCTTCTTTCTTTATCCACGTTAGCAAAAAATTCCGCTTTATCTTCTTCCGTCAGCTTGTTCTTTGTTTTCTTTAACAATGCCTGATATTCTTCGCTGATTTGTATGCCGTACGCCTTTGCTCCGGCCTTATAAAGCACATCCAGATGCCCGTTCTGCTGCTCGGCCTCCCACAAAAGATACTCCACCTTTGGGTTTGTAATTTCCTCTTTACAGGAAATTGTTGCAGAGCCGTCAAGACGCACCGTCAAATCCTTGCTGCCATGCACCAGCATAACCGGAATATCTGCCTTGTTGATGCCGTCCACCGCTGTTATATCCATTTTTTTGCCAAAGAACAAACGCTGATGCAGCACCATAAACGGAATTGCCGGATATGCCCATATTCCGGCAATACGCTTTGCCCATTCCACAATCATTTTATTCGGATTACTAAAGCCGGACACACCGGCCACTGCCTTTACTTTATGGTTAAAGTTCAAAACAGCACTTACCGCATATCCGCCCCAGCTATGACCGAACAGATACACCGGAAGCCCTTTAAACCGAGACTCCTGTTCGATAAAAGTAAGCGCCGCATCCAAATCCTCCACCGCCTGCGGAAGACCGACACAGTTTTTTCCTTCGCTTAAATGATATCCGGTATTGTCGTATGCAAATACCTGATACCCTTGATTCACAAAATACAGGATTGGCGTCAGATAGCCTTCTGCGCCTCCGCCCAGACCGTGAACTACAACCACAAGCCCCTTAGTATTATCCTTACCAAGAAGATACCCCTGTAACATGTTTTTTCCGGACTGAAACCGGAGCAGTTCCTGGGGATATTCCCTCTTTACATCCTTAAATTGAATCAAGGAAGAGAATTTCGGACGCTCCACCCGCTTGAAAATTTTATCAATAACCTTTTTTACCACAAAAAACAGCAGAACACAAATCAGTACTACTGCCGCCGTTACCATACCGGCAATCTGCCAAACCCCCATGTCTATGTTTCCTCGTTTTCTTGTATTCTTCACATATCAGTAATTATATAATTCTTACGGATTTACCACATTCCTTGGTTCTCCGGCAAGAAACGCCTTTATATTCTCATACACACCCTGCACGCAGCGGGTTCTTGCCTCCACGCTGGCCCACGCAAGATGCGGAGTAATAATCAATTTGCTGCTGTCCTTTAACTTACTCAAAGGATTGCTGAGTTCTAACGGCTCCTTTTCCAAAACATCCAGTCCGGCTGCCTGAATATCCCCGTTTACTAAAGCCTCGTACAAGTCGGCATTGTTAACTACCGGACCACGGGCCACGTTAATAAGGATGGCACTCTTTTTCATTTTCTGCAGTGCTTCTTTATCAATCAGGTTTCTGGACAAATCACTGAGCGGGCAATGCAGGGATAAAACATCACTCTCTGCAAGCAAGGTTTCAAAATCCACCTGCGGATATTCTGTACATGTGCTCTTTCCTGTAATGGAATGAAAAATCACCTTGCAGCCAAAAGCAGTGGCAATCTTTGCCACCTTTCTTCCGATATTGCCCATACCCACAATGCCCCAGGTTTTTCCCGTCAGTTCATAAAAAGCAGGAAAGAAGCTGGAAAATCCGGACTGTGCGCTATATTCCCCGGACTTTACAAAATTGTCATAGTGCATCAGTTTCTGGCTGAGAGCCTGTGCCAGCGTGAAGGTATGCTGCGCCACCATATCGGTGGAATAGTCCCGCACGTTACACACCTTGATGCCTCTGGAATTGCAATAAGCCAGGTCACAGTTATCATAGCCGGTAGCCAGCTCACAAATCAATTTCACATTTGGAGCATCCTTTAAGGTTCTTTCATTCATCGGCGATTTATTTATGATAATAATGTCGGCGTCTTTGACACGCTCTCTGATTTCTTCTTCCGTTACGGTGTTACCGTAAATGGTTACATTTCCCAGCTCGTTCCAACAATCCACGGAAATATCGGTGCCGGCGGTGTTACGCTCTAATGATACAATGTTCATGTTATGTCTCCGTTTATGTACAAATTTTGTTCCTATTTAACCAGTATCCATTGTAGTACTTTTTGTATGGAAAAGCAACAAAATCCGTGGTCTGCAGCATTTTTTTTGCAAACCACGGATTCCTGTCTTTTTTATGTATTTTTACAGAGTGAGTCCCGCTTCGATTTCATCAAAATTCACCTGTTTCACAGTACCATCTTTCAAGGTTATGGTAACTGTTCCGTAAGCGCCAGTTTTTGCACTGTCCTCATAGCAGATATCTGCAATCGGGAACAATTCTTTTTCCGTGAAATCCTCATGGCTTTCCTTGGTAATCACCTGGGAAATCATAGTGTAAAACTCGTAGGCACCATAGTGCTTTTTCTTGTCACCCACTGCATACACCACAATAGAATTTTCCGAATCCGGATTGGTTCCGGTACTGCGGACTAGCTCCAGCGTATCCCAGCCATCGTAAATTGTCATGGCAAGCTGCTTTTCATTTCCGCAATAATCCTTTCCCTTTAGAATAATTGCCTTGGCACTGCCGCACTCCCTGCGGATAATTTCCGTGCCGTTATCCGGGAACCCGTAAGCCCCCAGGGTAAAGCGCACCGGACGGCGGTGCAGCCGATGCTTATCCACACGGATTATACCGTAAGGCACTGTAAAATCTGCCAGATTCACCGCCTGAATCCAGTGTGCCTCCGTATGTAAATTATAATCAAAGAACTGACGGCGGTACAGTACACCATCCTTTTCGCCATACCAGAAGGTGGCATTGGCCTTGATTTTATACTCTGCACTCAAATCCTTAAGGACATACTGCCGGGATTCCACCAAATCTGTTTCAAAAGCCTTTTTCGTTCCATCCCATGCTTCACACTGCTGTGCCTTTGGAGTGGATTCCCATGGATACTTGGTATTAAAGCACAGTTTGGAATAATTCCACATACCATGGGTATCACCCTGGTTTTTAAGTACCTTACCGGTACGTAAAATTGTTTCACCGTTAGCATTATGATTAGAAAAACACAGGGCAGGTCCGTTCAGGGTAGTTACCTTTACACCCTGCTTTGGAAGTTCCTCCCAGGTACCATTATTTTCCTTTGCGGTCCAGAATGGGTGTTCTTTCGGAAGATGCAGGCACAAAAATGCCTTGCCCAGCCAAAATGGGGATTCTGCACAGGAATAGCCCTGCACCAGCGGGTCAAACTGTCCGTAAAATCCAAGGGTCGGTACACCGTCCTCTATGACACCTTCCCTGGCAAGAAACTGCAGTAAAGAACCGGAACACACACGTCTTGCCCGTCCCGGATCCATCTGCGGATTCTTTAAAAAGAAGTTTGCATCAAAAGCGCTGGTGGAAGCATTGCGGTAAATATTGCTTCTGCCCCACATATTGGTAAAACCGTCTTTATCAAAAAAGTCGGCATAGGTTTCCATTAAGCGGTTGGATTGCTCCTCAAACCGTTTTGCCAGTTCAGGAAGCTTCTCATAACCATACCATAAATTCCACAGCGGTCCGTACACGTTAAAGGCCCAGCAGGAATAGTAATCAAAGGAATGACCGTCCCGGTACCAGCCGTCTCCCACCGAGTAGGCAAGAATCGCCTGGGCATGGTCTAACATAATCTCATGGTCAATCGGATAGCCTTCCATGTGAAGAAACGCCAAATCCAGCATGTTAAACATGCGCCAGTTCTGCGGCACGGTGCTGTTATGGGCATAGTTGGACAAAAACGCCGCAATGCGGTCCTTTTCTTCCTTGGTGTAAGTATTCCACAACTCCTCCTTACAAATCCAAAGACAGATTACCAACGCACAGGTTTCCACTGTCTGCTGAAAGCATCGGAACCGGTCTCCACCGGTCAGCTCCAGAAGTTCATCATAGGTTCCGATGTAGATTTGGTCCCCTTTTGTACAGCTTCGAAGCACCTGGTTTTTGTAATAGTCACGAATGTTATATCCGCAAACCGTAAGCTCCGGGTTGTTGTGAATCATAGGAGCTGCAATAAAGAAGGTTCGGGTAAGACCCTCAAATTTTTCTGCCTTACGCTGAGCCTCCTGATCTTTTTCCGGATGGTCCAAATGGGGATAGGTGATTTTTGTTTCACGTCTTGGCATGACCACCGGGTCTTCAAAGGTCGCAATATTATTAAAAATACCTTCCAGCATATATTCGCCGGCTTCTATCCAGCTTTCACGGGTAAGACCGGTATACGGACTTAAATTAAAATCCAACATTTGCGGCTCAAATTTCATTAGAATCCTCCTCGATAACAAAAGGAATTATGATTTTTACTAAAAATCATTTATTTTTCCACATCCATCATGGTTCCGATAAAGAACGGCTGATTAGTCTCGCAGTCAATCAGCATGTAAACAAACGGACGGTCCAAAAAAACGTTGTAATACTCCGCCGGAATCATAGCACTCTCATCCGTCATTTCCACTGCGGTTACCGCTCCGGCCTTGGTGCCCAGTTCGTCTACGGAAATAAAGGTTTTATGAAGCACTCTGTTAATGAAAATATCGCCTCTTTCACTGGTTGCCATTTTGGAAAAATCCGCCATCAATGAAGAAAACGCATCCGACATGCCCATGGAAATCAACACATCATTTAACAAAATGCCGTATTCCGTTTCAAACTTCGGAAGTGCCGCATTTACCACCGTCTTCTTTGCGCCTGCAAACAGTTCCTGCAGATGTTCTTCGTTCAGCCATGCCACGTACTCTGACACCGTTACACCTTCCTTCGGAAGCAGCGCCGCAAAGGCATATTTTCTGCCCTTATAGTACTTTACAAAACCGGTTGCCTTTTCATCCTCCAGATAGGTGGATTCCTCGGAATACATCAAGGTTGCTTTCTGCTTGGTACCGTCCTCTTTGGTAAAGGTCCGGTCTTCCTGAACGCTGTATTCATTGTACGGTTTCTGCCACTTGGCATCAAAGCTTAATGCATTGATTAAATACAGCACCGCATCCGGAGAAATTTCATCCAGAATACTGTCAATCATGCCATCGGTATTTTCCTTTACCCAGTTGTTGATTTCCCTACAAGTGGTATCATTAAACGGTGCTTTGTAAAGTCCCGCATTAAAATACTGTTGATTTACCCGCAGGAAATCCTCCTGCACTGTAAGAAATTCCGCATCCCGAAACCAAATGCCGTTGGCAATGTGCAGCTTGTAGTCTTCGCCCTGTGGCAGGGATTCCTGATATGCCTTTAAATACTCATTCAGGTTGTCACCTAACACATCCATCATCTGCGCCTTGGTGTTCCCATCGGCACCGTTTGCGGTCATGTAAAGCGCCAACAATACCGACAGCGGAGAAACCAGCACGTTTTCATCCGCTTCGGCGGACTGTAATGTCTGCTGCAACAGCTTCACTCCGAATCCGGAAATCGGATACCGGTTTTCATAATCTGCCGGAGTATTTTCCACCCCCGGCGTTGGCGTTGTTAAATCCTCCATCAGGTTTTTGCTCTGGATTTGCGGGTCTGTGCCGGCTTTACCGCATGCGGTAAGACCAAGTAACATGGTAATACAAAGAATTGCTGCTACTATTCTTTTCCTCATAATTCAAGCCCCCTTTAATATCTTTCTACCCATTAGACGCAAAACCCGTCACCACGGTCACAATGCCCGCAGCCACCATTAAAATAAAATATACCATTTGTTATTCTCCTCACTTTCTTGCGTGTCCCTTATTCTCCCGATTTAGCTCCCACGGTACCAATTACCGTATAAAATATCATATTTAGCACAAACACTGCTGCCAGTGCCCCCTGAAACAGCAGGATATTTCCAAAGCCGAATATTACCCCGAAAATCAGCTGGATAATCAGACAAAACAGCCAAAGCACACCCCCGTACATGGTCATCAGCTTCCACTTGCTTATAATAAACGGCCACAAGCGGATTGGAAAATACGCTGCCCGGCTAAGTCTGCGGATAGTGCGGTTGCTTGTACTCACTTCCCAAAAGAGGGGACCTGCCAAAACACCGGCAGACAAGCAGCCGGCCAATGCCGCCACGGCCACCACTCCCGGCACCGGCATTAAGCCCACAAAACCAACAATGCCAACCACCAGAAATAGTCCCACAATTAAAAACAACATATAATTTCCGGAAAGTATTTGACGGTCAAAGGCTTCCTCCGGTGTTTTTGCCCCCTTGGAAAATTCCGCCATACTGCTTTTATTACTTATCATTCCTTTGCCGCCTCCTTTCTATCCATCATTTTATCGTAATTGTAAATCACATCTTCCAGTTTTACAGTACCGCGTCCTGCCGCTTCTCCGTGCAAGCCCCTCATATAATCACGGTACAACTCACAAAGTTCTTCCTTACTTTCATAGAACTTCATGCAGCCACCCTCGATAAATGCCACATAGTCGGCCACCTTATCCAAATCTTCCGTCACATGGGTGGAAATAATCACAGACACCAGTTCCTTTTCCACCGCTTCCTGAAGCAGGTAGTAAAATTCCCTGCGGAATACCACATCCAGGCCGCCGGTTGCCTCATCCATCAAAAGAAGCTTTGGGGAATGAGCCAGCGCAAAGGCCAGCTGGAACTTCATCCGCATACCCCTGGACAGATTACGGTAGGTGGTATCCCTGCTCAGTTCAAACCGTTTCAAATACTCATGGAATTTCTCCATATCAAACCGCTCATAAAACGCGCCCAGTAAGATACCGTTCATTTCCAACGTTACATCGGTTAAAAAGGGCTGTTCCTCCATTAACACGCCGATTTCCTGCTTTGCCGCAATCGGGTCCGCCTTGGCATCAATTCCGTTGATAATAACGCTACCGCCGCTGGCAGTTTCCGGATGAATCAGCTGCTTGATTAACGTGGTCTTTCCGGCACCGTTTCTTCCGGTAAGACCAAGGATATACCCCGGCTCCAGCGAAAAAGATACTTCCTTTAAGGTAAAAGAAAAATACTTTTTCGTCAGGCCTTTTACTTCTAATATATTCTCCATATTCCCTCATTTCTGCCGGAAATCCGGCACAAAACTTTTACTGTTCTTCGTCATAAAGTAAGTCCAGCATATCCATCATATTCTGCTTGGAAAGCTCCGCCGACTTACACTCTTTAATCAACTCTGTCATATGCTTTTCGATGTCCTGGATTTTCTTTTCTTTTAGCATTTCCAGCTTTCTGGAGCTTACAAAGAAGCCTCTGCCCGGTACCGAATAAATCAGGCCCTGCTCCTCTAATTCCTCGTAGGCACGCTTCGTCGTAATCACACTAATCTGCAAATCCTTGGCAAGCCCACGGATGGAAGGAAGTGCCTCCTCTGCCTTTAACTCCTGCCGAAGTATGGCATCCTTAATTTGCTGCTCTATCTGCTCATAAATCGCTGCATTGCTATGCTCTGAAATAAATATCTTCATGAAAATTCTCCCCTTACTGCTGCTGATTCACTGCCTGTGCATTTCCCCACATGCTTCTTTGCGGTGTTTTACTAAATTCATTAAATCTAACCCAGTTCACTACATCCGAACGGAAAATATACATTACCAGATACAGACACAGAATTACCAAAACCTTTGTTTTTGCATGTTCATTATTGTTCATAAACATACCTATAAACATGCTGGCAAACAGTAAAGCCAGGCTATAAATATTGTAAATGACAACCCGCACTTTTCTTCCTTTAGGAATGCAGTCGTCCAATAAAGTAGTCCCCTCCGGTTTGCTGTAACCGTACAGTGCCGTGAAAGAATACCACTCCACCGTAACCAAAAGAAACAGCAGAATAATCGCGCCACGTTCCCAGAATATCTCAACCCCGAAAGCATCCAAGGCAATCGCGGATACTCCGGAAACCAGTACCATCCAGGCCACCTGGTGATTGGTACGTATCTTCAGATAATAAATAATGTCTTTGGTGGATAACGGTAAATAATTAAACGCATTTTCCGCCAGAGCACTCAATGACATAAATACCCAGATTACAAAATAATACATGCCGGC
>JAZNXI010000132.1:0-19048 GCA_045593825.1 Lachnospiraceae bacterium | reverse complement strand
GATTCTTCTGACGTGCAAGCTCGATCATCTTGTCCTCGATCGCCTTGATGCAGGGAAAAGCCCTCTTTTTTGGCAAGTTCCCCGGATAGGTTTTGAAAGAAAGAAGCCAGCCGGCCACCATGCCGTTTCCCGATGAGTGCTAACGCCTCCGGCATTGGCACCTGCCGGTATTCCAGTTCCCCCATCAGGAGAAACAATGCTGTTTTTATATCCTTCAGCCATTTTTCCTGTTCCTTTACCTGCAAAGCAAGCAGACTACCGATAGCATAGGCAGAAACCAAAACCAAAACTGCCCCAACCAGCTTTACCATTTTATATCCACCTCTCTTCCCGTTCTGTCACACACTACATCCACACAACCGGACTTTCCGGGCTTTAAAAATATATACCGCTCAAAAATACCGGTAAGAAGCTCCTTCCGATACCCGCCGGCCTTGGAGAACCAGGCTTCCCTGCCTTCTCCGTGGGCAGTTGCCAGAATACTGCAGCCGCAATATATGGATTTTTCTATCATTTTAAGTTCCCGCTCTCCTCCCAGTTCATCCACCGCAATCACTTCCGGTGACATGGAACGGAGCATTATTTCAATTCCCTTTTCCTTAGGACATCCATCCAACACGTCCGTACGTTTTCCCAGATTATTTTGCGGAACCCCGTTATAACAGGCAGCCAGTTCGGAACGCTCATCCACTACACTAACCTTTCGGCCACGGACATTTTGTACTTCACCGTGGCTATCCTGCCACTTCCCGCCATCGGACACCAGGCGGATAACATCCCGCAATAAGGTTGTTTTTCCACACCCCGGCGGCGACACAATCAGCGTATGAAACAGCCGGTCTTCCTGATATAAATATGGTAACAGTTTTTCTCCGCAGCCCTGCATTTCCCTGGCAATCCGGATATTTAAGAAGGAAATGTTCCGGATAGTTTTTATTTCATTCCCGGATAACACCGTCTTGCCGCAGATTCCCACCCGGTGTCCTCCCGGAATAGTTAAAAATCCCTGCCTTACTTCTTCCTCGTAAGCATATATGGAAAAATTACTGATATATTCCATCATCTCCCGGAGTTCGTTCACCGATATCATATATGCCAAACCGGCATCGTTGCATATTTCACCGTTTTTATGTAAAAAACATTCTTCCCTGCCCCTTAGGAGCATTACCGGACCATTACACCTAAACCGAAGCTCCGTATAGCCCTCATTTATGAAATCTATATGTTTCATTTTTTCCCGAAGCCCCGCAGGAAAAATCATCAAAAGTTCTGACAACATAAACATCTCCCTCCTTCTGCTTGTTCGTTCTTGTCCTATCTTATGTCATTACAAAATAAAACATGCCTGAAAGTTTGGTTTCAGGCAAAAAAAGCAGCCCGCGAAATCGCAGGCTGCCCTCTTTCTATAGCTCCCAGCTTATCTGTTCTGGTTGTTATTATTATTCTTCTGATTGTTGTTCTTGTTATTGTTGTTCTTATTATTGTTATTATTGTTGTTATTCTGGTTGTTGTTATTGTTGTTATTGTTGTTATTATTGTTCATGTGATTCACCTCCTTATCTTCACAAGTATAGTTTGTCTCCTTTTAGGAAAACTATACTTCAAAACCTATAAATTTTATTTGAGGAGATACGACCTATGCTTTTAATCAAAAACGGACTGCTTCACACCATGGAAACAGAGCAGCCCATCCGCGCAGACCTGTTGGTAAAAAAAGGAAAAATTGCTGAAATAGCATCGGACATTACTGTTTCTGACAACATGGAAGTTCTGGATGCTTCCGGACTGCTTGTTTTTCCCGGTTTTATTGATGCCCACAGCCATCTTGGAATTTCCGAAGAAAAAGTAACGGGCATTGGAGATGAATGTAATGAGAACACAACTCCCGCCACTCCTTATTTACGCGCCATTGATTCCATTCATCCTATGGACAGCGCTTTCCATAACGCTCTTGCCTCCGGTGTCACCGGCGTTATGGCGGGCCCGGGAAGCTCCAATCCGGTAGGCGGCCAGTTTGCCTTTATAAAAACCCATGGCCGCTGCATCGACAACATGGTAGTTCTTGCTCCTGCTGCTATAAAAATTGCCTTTGGTGAAAATCCCATGACCTGTTTTGGAATGAACGGCAACACACCTTCTACCCGCATGGGTATCGCAGGAATCATCCGGGAAGAACTGTTTACCGCCAGACAATACCTGACCAATACTCCGCCCGATTCTACTGAAAAAAACTTCCGTTTGGAATGTTACCGGGACTTGTTTGAAAAAAAGATTCCGCTAAAAGCCCATGTGCACCGTACTGACGATATTTTAACCGCCATCCGCATTGCAAAGGAATTTGATCTTGATCTGACACTGGACCACTGCACCGAAGGCCATTTAATTGCAGAAGAAATTGCAAACAGCGGTTATCCTGCCATTGTGGGACCTTCCATGTCGGCCCGCAGTAAAAAAGAAGTCTGCGAATCAGACTTTAAGACTCCCGGCATCTTAAAACAGGCAGGTGTGACCGTTGCCCTCACCACCGACCATCCGGTGTGCCGCCTGCAATATTTGCCGCTTTGCGCCGCCCTGGCTGTAAAGGAGGGGCTTAGCGACTATGATGCCCTGCGGGCTATTACCATCGACGCTGCGCGCATCTGCCGTGTAGACAACCGCTTAGGAAGTCTTACCGTGGGCAAAGACGCCGACCTGTGCCTTTGGGACGGAACTCCCCTGGAGCTACGGTCTTCTGTGATAAAAACCATCATTAACGGAAAAGTTGTATGGGAAAAAGAAAAGGGGTGATATTTCACCCCTTACATACTTACTTTAACATATTTTGTAATGCTTCTGCCGCCTGTTTGTACGACTCTACCACAATACCATGGAACCCGAGTGCCTCTGCCGCTGCAATATTTTCCGCGCGGTCATCCAGGAAAACGCATTCTTCTGCCTTTAATTTATATTTATTAAGCAATGCTGTATATATGCCCGGCTCCGGCTTCACAATCTGAACCTCATAGGAAATGACACCGCCGTCCACCAGCGGCAAAAAGCTTAAACGTCCGTGGTCTCTGGCTGCCTCAAAAGAAGTTCTGCCGTAATTGGACAGCAGATACACGTGATATCCCTGATCTTTTAAGCCATTTATCCATTCAAAGGAATGGGCATATTCCTCCACCAAAAGTTCTGTTTTTGTAAATATCAGCCGGATTTCCTGCTCATACTCCGGTGCCCGTTCTATACACTTAGCAATAATTTCTTCGTCCCGCATAAGGCTGCGGTCAAACTCGTTCCACATAGTAGGATGCAGCACCGTTGCTGCTGCAATTCGATTAAATTTTTCTCCGGTAAAACCTAAATCTTTAAATAAGTCCTGCCAACGGAAGCTGGCAAGGACGTTGCCGATGTCGAAAATAATGTTTTGAATCATAGCATATTCCCCTCTATTTCATCTTTCTTAAAACAACCACAAACTCTGCCCCGTTCCCCGGTTCACTTGTTACCGAAATGGTTCCGTCACACTTCCTCACAATCTCCTTACAAATCGCCAATCCAAGCCCGTTACCCTGGGATTTTCTGGAGGTATCACCCTGATAGAATTTGTCAAAAATATGAGCCTTCGTTTCTTCGTTCATGCCAATGCCGGTATCCCGCACTGTTACCTGCACACTTCCTGCATTTTCAGAAAGAAAAACACTGATGGTTCCACCGTTATCGGTATATTTTATGGCATTGCCGATAAGGTTGGTCCACACTGTAAACAGCAGGGACGGATGACCGGTAAATACCACCTCCGGCAACTCCAAATCAAGCTCCAAATTTTTAACACTCCACTTTGGCTCCAAAAGCACAATCGCCTCACGGATCTGCTCATCCAGACGGAAATTAACCGGCGTTTCCAAAAACTGCTGATGCTCCATTCTGGACAACTGCAGGATGTTCTCTGTCAAATCGTTCAGTTTCTCTATGTTGAAAAAAATTTTTTTGATATACTCCCGGCGTTCTTCTTCGGAAAGCTCCGTATCCTGAAGAAGTGTTGCATATCCCGTAATGGCAGACAACGGAGTCTTAAACTCATGGGAAACGTCCGCAATAAAGTCGTTACGCATGATTTCTACGGAATTCAGTTCCTTTACCATGCGGTTAAAATTTTCAAAAGTACGTTCCAGTTCTTCAAATTCACCTTTATAAGAAATAACCGGTGTAAAGTCGCCGGAAGCCACTTTACCTGCGGCCACACTGATTTGCTGCAGCGGATTAAAAATCTTTTTCATCAGGAAATAGGAGGCCACCATGGACAGGAAAAAGCAAAGCAGTGTCAGTAAAATCAGCAAAGTCCAAGGTGTGTATAATTCTTCCACATCTACACCGAGCGCCAACAAAATTGTAATCAAAACAACTGCCAGCACCACATAGGCAATTAACACCCAAAGAATACTAAGCGCCAATCTATTACGCATTTTGGTATTACCAAACTGCTTTTCATCCAATACTTTTTTTGTTTCCAGCTTTTTAGCCATTTTTCTTCACCGCCCGATAACCAAGCCCACGAATGGTTACAATTTCAAAATCCTCATTCATTTTAAACCTCTCCCTGAGACGACTGATATGTACATCCAACGTATGGGAATCCACATATCCTTCCGGTCCCCATATATCATCTAAAATCTGCTGTCTTGTGAAAATCTGGCCCGGATAAGACAAGAGCTTAAAAAGCAACTGAAATTCCTTTTGCGGCAAGATTTGGCTGCCTCCGGCATCCTCTACCGTCCATATATCATATAAAAGACTGGTGTTTCCAAAAGCAAGCTTCCTCTCACTGACACTTTTTGCCCGTCGCAGTAACGCCTGCACACGAAGCAGCATCTCCTGTAAATCCACCGGCTTTACCATATAGTCATCCGCACCGGAAAGGAAACCGCTCTGCTTGTCCTTAATATCTCCTTTTGCAGTAATCATCATAACCGGCATGGTCATCTTTGCATCCCGCAGCTGGCGGACAAATTCGAAACCATCCATCTCCGGCATCATCACATCGGAAATAATTAAATCTACAGTTTCTTTTTCCAAAAGCTCCAAAGCCTGCACTGCATCCGCCGCACCATGTGAAACATAGCCGCTGCGCTCTAAGGTTCGACAAAACAACCTGTTTAATTCATAATCATCTTCTACTACAAGAATTTTGAACATGTGAGCCTCCGTTTTGCAATCATTACTACTATTTTCTATCAATCCGATGATTTCGTCAACTTGTTTATGAAATTTTTATCTTCACAAGCAGACGCTTTTGTGCTATACTGCAATAAAGTCAAAAAAATACCTGTTCTTTGACTAAATTTCCGGCACACAATCAGGAGGATACCCATGAACCGCTACGGACTTATCGGAGAAAAGCTGGGACACAGCTATTCCAAAATCATACATGAACAGCTGGCAGATTACACCTACGACCTGATTCCCCTTTCCAAAGAGGAATTCGCTCCCTTTATGGAGAATCACGACTTTGCTGCCATTAATGTAACCATTCCTTACAAAAAGGATGTTATTCCTTACCTTGACGAAATATCCGATGCTGCCAAAGCCATCGGTGCGGTCAACTGCATTGTTAACAAAAACGGCAGACTCACCGGTCACAACACCGACTATGCCGGCTTTTTATACACGCTCCGCAACAATAACATAAAAATTACCGGAGAAAAGGTTTTGGTTCTTGGAAATGGTGGCGCTGCAAAAGCAATCGTTGCTGCCCTTAACTCCCTGCAGCCAAAAGAACTGATTACCGTCAAGTACAAAGAAGAACCCGGTGTCATCACCTACGAGCAAGCTGTCCGCATGCACTCAGATGCGTCTGTAATCGTTAATACGAGCCCTGTAGGCATGTATCCTAATGTTGATGCCTCCCCAATGGATATTGCGCCGTATAAGGCGCTCACCGCCGTGGTGGACCTTATCTACAACCCAACCACCACTAAACTCCTCGCCCAGGCAAAGGAACGAGGCATTACCGCCGTTAACGGCCTCGAAATGTTAGTCGCCCAGGCAAAATACGCCGTGGAGTTATTCCTGGACACTGAAATTCCTGATGAACGTATTGAGGACGTTACCCTTTTGCTTAGGCGGCGCCTAACGGAAAAAGAAGAAGCAGAAGTATAATTTAATATTGTAATACTTTCAGAACAAAAAAATGGTAAGTGCAGGAACCGTCAGCGTTGAGCGGGTTCCAAACTTACCATTTTTCTTGTCTGAAAGCATTAAAAATTCAACTTAAACTATTTCTGCTTCTTCTTTTTATTTTTACTCAGCGCGCCACCTAAGCAAAACGCTCCAACCGCAATTGCCAGCATCAGCACATACTGGATGCCGGAGCTTAATAATTCACTTAAAAAGTCCATGGAAACAAATCCTCTCTTTCACAAAAATACCATAACCCCATGATTGATTAATCGCGGTTTGCCAGCTCTTCGAAAACGTCCTTCCAGTCGATGCCGCACTCTGCCATCAGTACGGTTACATGATATAAGAAATCTGCAATCTCATACTTGATTTCGGTTTTGTCCGGATTCTTGGCTGCAATAACAATTTCGGTCGCCTCTTCACCGCATTTCTTTAAAATTTTATCAATGCCCTTAGTAAACAGGTAATTGGTGTAGGAGCCTTCCTTTGGATTTAATTTACGGTCCATAACCGTAGCATAAATCTTTTCCAGAATGTTAGTGTTGTCCTCCACCTGCCACTCGGTTTTTACCAGGTCGCGGTAGAAGCAGGAACGGTTGCCGGTATGACATGCCGCACCAATCTGCTTTACCTTGGCAAGTAAGGTATCGTCATCACAGTCGATGGACAGAGACTTTACAAACTGGTAGTGTCCGGAGGTTTCACCCTTAATCCAGAGCTCGTTGCGGCTTCTGGAATAATAAGTCATCTTACCTGTATTTACAGTACAATTATACGCTTCTTCGTTCATGTACGCAAGCATTAAAACTTCATTTGTTTTATAATCCTGCACAATAACCGGAACAAGACCGTTATCCAGTTTTTTCATATCTGCAAAGGCAACCGGACTTTCAGGTGTTTTTACATCATAGCCCTGCTCCTTTAAGGACTGCTTTACCTTATAAACGTCCTTCTCGCGGTAATAGTTGGTTGCAATACCGATGAGGTTCGGCACCTCTAATAAATCCGTGATGGAATTTCTCTGCAGACTGTCCCGAATCATAACCGGACAAACCACTTCGTTTACCTTTTCAATAAACTTACCGTTTATGGTAACATGCTTTGCCATAATACCGTACACACCAAGTTCCAAAAGGTCTGCATAAGTATGCTTATACTCCTCTAAATAGGCTACAGTTTCTGCCATACCAAAATTCATCTGCAGCATGACGGAAGAAGCACCAAATTTAATAATGGCATCTCTTACCAGTGCGGTATCGGACATATATTCCGGATCAAGCACAACCTTTTGGGCTCCGGCATAATAAACCTTTTTTACATCCTCCAGACGGTCTACGAAACATCCTGCATAAAACGGAATATCCATTCTCTCCTGCAGTTCACGAAGGGTTAAAACAAACTCTTCTCTTTCCTTCTCGTCTTTAGAATAGTTATAAATAAACAGACCGTCCACACCGTTGCCGTCGTAAAATCCGACAAGGTCCAAAATGGTTTCCTTTGTTTCATTCTGCGCATTTAAATATGCAAAAATTTTTTTCTGACTCATAGCTTTCGCCTCTTTTCCGGATTTTAGTCAAAGCGGGCTGCCGCTTCTTTTAAATCCACTCTCTTTTCATAAATTGCCTTACCAAGGATTGCACCTTCTACGTTAATTTTTTCCAGCTCAATCAAATCATTCATACAGGAAACACCGCCGGAAGCCACAATGTCCATGCCGGTTGCTTCTACCAGACGTGCTGTCTGTGCAAAGTTTGGTCCGCACAGCATGCCGTCTTTGGAAATATCGGTATAAATGATGGTGGTTACGCCAAGCTCCTTCATGGAAAGTGCCAGGGTTACCGCATCTACATTGCTGATGGTTTCCCAGCCCTTGATGGCAACCATGCCGTCTTTAGCGTCAATCCCAACCACGATTTTATCAGCGCCGAATTTCTCCACTGCTTCCTTTACAAAGTCAGGATTCTCCACTGCCACGGTGCCAAGGATAACTCTGGTTACCCCAAGGCTGAGACGATGCTCAATATCTTCCATGGTGCGGATACCGCCGCCGATTTCCACCGGAATAGTTACATTTTCTACAATCTTCTTTAAAGCCGCATCATTGGCACCGGTACCGCGCAGGGCGCCGTCCAAATCTACGATATGCAGAAACTTTGCGCCTTCTGCTTCAAACTCCTTTGCCACCTGATATGGTTCATCCGCATATACGGTGGTGTCGTCAAACACACCCTGGCGGAGTCTTACACACTGTCCGTTTTTTATATCAATTGCCGGATATAATCTCATGATTGTTCTCCAATTCTGTCTTTATTTCGTAACAAGATTACAGCGCACCCTTTGCAGAAAGCACGCCCTGAATTCTAGGGTCTACCTGGGTTGCAGCATCCAATGCCCTTGCAAAGGACTTATATGCCGCCTCGATTAAATGATGGTTGTTACTGCCGTCTAACTGCTTTAAGTGCAGGTTCATCTTTGCACTGTAGGAAACAGCATAGAAAAACTCTCTTACCATCTCCGTATCGTATTCACCCACTCTGTCGGTAGTAAACTTCATATCAAAATTAAGGTACGGTCTGCCGGATAAATCGAGGGCACAAAGGCACAGGGTTTCATCCATAGGGAGAATGCAGCTACCGTATCTGGTGATGCCCTCTTTACCGCCAAGGGCCTGTTCAATGGCCTGACCAAGAACAATGCCCACATCCTCGATGGTGTGGTGACAATCCACCTCTAAATCACCCTTGCAGGACACCTTTAAATCAAAGAATCCGTGTCTGGCAAAGGAATTTAACATATGGTCAAAGAAACCGATGCCGGTGGACACTTCTACCTTGCCTGTACCGTCTAAATTAAGTTCCAATACAATGTCGGTTTCCTTTGTTTTTCTTTCAATCTTTGCAGTTCTCATAGTAAACCTCCCTTATTAGGTCTATTGCTAAACTACTTAACTTCCTTTCCGAAACGCACCGCAATGGAATTTGCATGTGCGGTTAAGCCCTCCGCCTTGGCAAAGCGGATGATATCCTCATGGATAGGTTCCAGTGCTTCCCTGGAGTAGGAAATAATGCTGGACTTTTTAATAAAGTCATCTACACTCAGTGGGGAGAAGAACTTTGCCGTGCCGTTGGTCGGAAGCACGGGGTTCGGACCTGCAAAGTAATCGCCCAGAGGCTCGCTGGCATATTCTCCAAGGAAAATTGCGCCGGCATTCTTTACCCTTGTCATGGTCTGGAATGGATCCTTTGTAATAATTTCCAGGTGTTCGGAAGCAATTTCATTTACTACGTCCAGAGCATCTGCCATGTTGTCTGCCACTAATAAATATCCGTAATTATCCAGGGACTTTTCAAGGATTGCCTTTCTGGATAACTGGTTTACAAAACGGGTTACTTCTTTTTCTACCTTTTCTGCCAGTTCGCGGCTGGTAGTTACCAAAATAGCACTTGCCAGTTCGTCATGCTCTGCCTGGGACAGTAAATCTGCCGCTACATAAGTAGGATTTGCGGTTTCATCTGCCAGAACCAGAATTTCACTTGGGCCTGCCACGGAGTCGATGCTTACATGTCCGTATACCGCCTTTTTGGCAAGGGCAACATAAATATTACCCGGTCCGACAATTTTATCAACCTTCGGAATGCTCTCGGTACCAAAAGCAAGTGCCGCAATGGCCTGGGCACCACCCACCTTGTAAATTTCGGTAACACCGGCTTCCTTAGCAGCAACTAAAGTACCCTCGTACACCTTACCGTCTGCTCCCGGAGGAGTCACCATGGCGATACGCTCTACCCCTGCTACCTTGGCAGGAATTACGTTCATGAGTACGGAGGAAGGATAGGCTGCCTTACCGCCCGGAACATATACACCTACCGCACCGATGGCAGATACCTTCTGTCCAAGAATGGTGCCGTTTGGTGTGGAATCAAACCAACTGTACTGCTTCTGCTTCTCGTGATAAATGCGGATATTTTCTGCCGCCTTGCGGATAACGTCTAAAACCTCTGCCGGAAGCTTTTCATATGCTTCTGCAATTTCCGCATCGGTAACACGGATAGTCTCTGCAGTTAACTCCGCCTTATCAAAACGCTTGGTGTAATCAAATAATGCCGCATCCTTATTCTGCTTTACATTGTCTAAAATTTCTGCAACTACGGCAGTCTGCTTTTCATACTGGTTTGGACTTCTCTTTAAGAGATTTTCCAATATATTTTTCTTGTTTTCTTCGTTTAAAGTTAAAATTTTCATAGTATGCTCTCTTTTCCGCTCTACATGAGCCAATTCCCTTAACGGTTTCTCAGTTTCTCAATAATTGCCGCGATTCTTTCATGCTCCATCTTCATGCTGACCTGGTTAACCACCATTCTTGCGGAAAGCGGTAAAATTTCTTCCAGAACCTCCAAGCCGTTTTCACGAAGGGTAGCACCGGTTTCCACGATATCTACGATAACCTCGGAGAGTCCCACAATCGGCGCCAGCTCGATGGAACCGTTTAACTTGATAATTTCTACGGTCTGATGCTTTTTGTTGAAGAAATAGTCCTTGGCAATCTTTGGATACTTGGTTGCCACGCGGATCATCTGACCGCTGTTTAACAATTCTCTTGCGGATTCCGGTCCGGCAACGCACATGCGGCACTTACCGATATCCAAATCCAGAACCTCATAAATCTTTTTATCTTCCTCTAAAATGGTATCCCGGCCAACCACGCCGATATCTGCCGCACCGTACTCTACATAGGTCGGCACATCCGTTGCCTTGGCAAGGAAAAATTTTAATTTCAACTCCTCATTGACAAAAATCAGCTTGCGGGAGTCCTTATCCTTCATCTCCTCACAGGTAATGCCAATGGTTTCCAATATGCTTAATGTTTTTGTGGCAAGGCGACCCTTTGCCAACGCAAATGTTAAATATTCCATACGAATTCAGCCTTTCTGTTAAATGTGCAGGATGTTTTTAGCACCGATATGCTCTGCATATGCCTTCAGTGCTTCCTCTGCATAGGCGTTTTCCTGTAATAAGGTCACTGCCACACCTTCTGCACGAAGCTTTGCCGCTTCTGCCACCGCATCTTTCTTGCCGGCTTCCGAATACACAATTAATGTGCCCTCTGCCGCCGGATGTTCTAACAAGCCCTGACGAAGCAGCGCAGTTAACAGCTGGTCAGAATACACCGCAATACCAATGGCAGGAGCCTGCTTACCAAACTGACCAACCAAAGAATCATAACGGCCGCCGGCTGCAATCACATCACCGGTACCATGAGTGTAAGCACGGAATAAAATGCCGGTATAATAATTAAACTGGCTTAACATACCAAGATCAAAGGAAATATGATCTTCTTTGCCATATAAGCAAAGTGCATCATAAAACTGTTCCAAACGGGTAAGGGCCGCAACCGCACGCTCATTACCTGTCAGTTTCTTCATATTATGTATGGTTTCAATAGAACCGAAATGGCTGGACAGCTTCGTAAAAACGTCCTTTAATTCCTCGGAAATTTCCTTTTCGGAAAGAAGCTGCTCTACACCAAATACATTTTTCATTTCAATCAGTCTGCGGAGCTCGTCGGTTTCTTCTTCATTAAAACCTGCTTCTTCCACCAAAGCACGGAAGAAATCTGCCTGACCTGCCACCACCTGGAACTTTGTAAGTCCGGAGGCACTTAAACAGTCTATCATAAGAGCTGCCATTTCTGCATCTGCTTCCGGGGTAGCATCATTGTATAACTCCGCACCAATCTGGGTACTTTCTTTTAACTTACCCTGGTAACCGGAGTAGTTTACAAACACGCTGCCGTGATAGAACAGACGGATTGGAAGCTCCTCATTTTTAAAGTATTTTGCCACACATCTGGCTGCCTGCGGAGTCATATCCGGGCGGAGTACCAATGTTTCACCATCACGGTCCACAAACTTGTACATATCTTTCGAAGCAACGGTACCGCGCTCTTTATTAAAAATATCAAAATATTCAAAGGTAGGAGTCATAAACTGATGGAAGCCGTAATGCTTCATTACTTCCTTCATGCTGTTCTCCACCGCATCTTTTCTTTGGAATTCGGAATTGTAAATGTCTCTGACACCCTCCGGGGTATGTAATAAAATGTCTTTCATAGATTCTCTCCATTCTTGGTAAAGTGTTGCTGTTTTCATCGATTGATAGCCTGCATTCACTTTATCTTGGTAACGTGCTACCAAATTAGCATAATATATTATTGGAATTATAATCCATTGTCGGGCACATGTCAAGCATTTAATCTTCCCTGTGCTCCAAATCCTTTTGCAGAGCTACTAAATAAGGAATAAACACACCCTGTCCCTTCTTAATTTCATACTCCTCCTCCAGTTCTTCAAACCGGAAGCTCTTTCTGCCGCCCTGCTCCATACGGTCCCAAAATTCCTTTATCTTTTGGAATCGTACATAAAACAAGCGATCCTTCTTGGTGTAATGAATCAGCAAGAACGCCACGCCACCCTGCTGCTCAAAGGCCTCCATAAACTCTACCTGATGGGCATGAAGATTTTGCAGGGCAAAGGTATCGTAAGCACATTCCTTAGCATCGAAGCACACCGGAATGCCCTGTACCACACCGATATAGTCTACCGTACTTTTCTGGTCAAAGTACGCCAGAGTAATATGTCTGGATTCCTGGTCGATTTGAATGGGCGTAATCGGCGTAGGTACCTTCTGAATCAGTGCCAGCTTATTTTCTCTGTATTTTTCGTTGGTAAGGTTAATCAGTTCCTCCAATGCGGAACCTCGAAGACCTCTGGAATTCCATGATGGCATGCTTGTACTCTTCTTTCCCGAATAATTCTTCTGCCGTCCGGGCAAATTTTGCCGGTGGCTCAACCGTAATGATTTTTTCCGACACCTCACAGAGTGCCCCGGTCAGTTTTGGAAACTGTAACAAATAGGCATGTAATAACTGATAACGCAGATGAAAGTTCTTATCTGCGGTTCCGTACTTGGCATCTCCAAGCAACGGAAGTCCCACACTTGCCAGATGGGCACGTATCTGATGGGTCTTTCCGGTAATTAACTGAATTGCCAGTAACGTAAACTGCCCGTTTGTTTTAAGTGGAATCAGCTCTGTTTCAATTTTGTCGTATTCCTTTGGATTTAAGTTCTGTTTCCTAAAGCTTTCCTCCGACACCACCTGCACCGTATTGGTGCCTTCATCCTTTTTCAGGTAACCAATTAAATGTCTTGGGTTCTCTGCTCTTCCTGTCACAATACAAAGGTAGTATTTATGCAGGGTACGCTGCTTTAAAAGTGCAGCCGCCTCCTGAAGACCCGCCAAGGATTTTCCGGCCAGTATAAGTCCGGTGGTATTTCGGTCCAGACGATTGCAAACACCCGGAGTAAAACTGTCCAAACCAATTTTTTGCGTTACCTTTAAATATTCCACAATACGTTCATTGATAGAAATATCCTCTTTTTTTGCCTTTTGGGAAAGTTCTCCGGCCGGTTTATTGACAACGAGCAGATGATTTCCTTCAAAAACTATTTCCTGCTCCTTCAACAGTGGAATCTTTGAAGTATTTACTGTTACTTCCTGCTTACCGTCTGTATTTCCCTTACTTTCCTTCCGCTTTTCCGACTGAAACCCTTCTATGGTCTCATCAGACAAAAAAAGACGGATTTCATCCCCTTCTGCCACTTTTTCCGAGCCTTCTGCTTTTTTTCCGTTCAAAGTAATATTCTTTTTCCGGAGCATTTTATAGAAAAAACTCTTTGGTGCCGTGTCCATGTACTTGGATAACAGCTTATCCAGGCGTTGACCGGCCTCGTTTTGTGATACCAGAAATGATTTCATCCGTCTGTCCTCTTTCTACTTTTGAAATTGGTTATACCGTAAAGGTACGAAGCATGGATAACACTTCTTCCTTTACCTCTGTATTCGTCTCTGCGGTTTCATCCCCCCGCAGCTTCATTCTGTCTTTCAGCTGCTTTTCCTCTGTAGCAATATATATCACATAAGAAAGACAGCGCAGTTTTAATTCCTTCTTGAGATAATCCTGCATTACCTGAACATTATCCTTTTTTCTGGAAGTATATCCGACAATCTGGTGTCCGGTTACATAAATGCAATCCAGATGCATCACCTTCTCGGAAGATGTAAATACCACATCATACAAAACCGTATCGTCTTCCTTTGCATAGGAATCCAGACGATTCTTGGTTTCTAAGCTCATAGGTTTGTACGGAAATAATACAACATAAGATACGAAGTATTTCGCCGCCGGCATTACCATACAGATGGCAATAACCGTAAAAACATTGGTTGCTTCCATTTTGTTTAGCAACAGTCCTGTGATAAAAATGACAATTCCGATGAGCACCATGAGAAAGGTACCAAACAACGCTTTTTGCTTCTTTTCTATTAAATAACCGTACTGTCCACGTTCCAACTTCTGCTTTTTCATTCTGTAACCTCATCATAATGGGTGATATAGTAATCTGCCAGTTCCTTTTTCTCTTCCGTCATAGCAATGGAAAACTCATCTTCCACTGCACAGGTCTTCATGCCTGCACGGACACCGGCCAAAATTCCTTCCGGAATATCCTCAAATACCAGACACTGCGAAGGCTCTGCTCCCAGACACTCCGCCACCAGCAGATAGATATCCGGTGCCGGTTTTCCTTTTGCCACCTCACAGGAGGTATGGATTTCATCTAAATACTCAGAAATATTCAGACTTTCCACCACTGCCTCCACCAGTTCCTTGGAATTGCTTGTGGCAATCCCGGTGCGGATGCCCAGCTTTTTAAGGCGTTTTAAAAACTCCAGCGCTCCCGGCTTTAGCGGCACCTCATGAGTATACTTATAAAAGGCCATATCATTCCAGGTTTTCTTGATTTCATCCAAAGACTCCGGAATACCAAAGGTTTCTTTAAAATACACCGCCGTTTCCGAAAAGCTCATACCGGAAATATCCTTTTGCAGGGTTTCCGGCAGTGGAATTCCGTAACGCCCCAAATATTCGATATCAATATCTCTCCACATCCACATAGAGTCTACTAAAGTGCCATCCAAATCAAAAATGACAGCCTTAATGTTTTCTAACATCATTTATTTCCTCCGCCGTAAGTCTCCGGCATTCGCCGGGCCTTAGTGACTCGTCCAAAACCAGATTCCCCACGGAAATTCTCTTTAAGTACGTAACTTCGCAGCCAATTTCATGGCACATGCGTTTTACCTGATGGAATTTGCCTTCCCGCAGGGTAATATGTACTTCGGAAACCCCATCCTTTACCGATAACACTTCCAATTTTGCAGGCAATGCCTTATAGTCTTGTCCAACCTGAATGCCTTCTTCAAATCGTACTGCTGCATCAGAAGGAACGACGCCATCTAATCTGGCAAAATAAACCTTGTCCACATGCTTCTTTGGAGAAAGAAGCTGATGTGTCAGTTCCCCGTCATCGGTAAGCAAAAGAAGACCTTCCGTATCTTTGTCTAAACGTCCCACCGGAAATACTTCTCTTTTTCCCAGAAAGTATCCTGTATCTCCTATCGCATCGGCAGACTCTGCGCTCTGCTCCCGCACCAAATCCAGCACAGTTTTATCCCTGCCGTCTTCGGTGGCGGAAACTACACCCGCCGGCTTGTGAAGCATCAGATATAAAAATTCTTCCGCTACAAGACACTTTCCGTCTAAGGTTACTTCATCCTCCGGTGAAACCTTGGTGTCGCCGTTTTTGACAACTTGCCCGTTTACCCGGACTCTTCCCTTAGAAAGGGCTGCCTTGGCATCTTTGCGGGTAATTCCTGCACTTTCTGCCACATATTTATCCAGTCTGATATCCTTTGCCATTACATCATTCTCCAACCCGGAAGATACTTATTTTTTAAGGTTCCTCTCTGGGATTTTGCCCAGCCCAGAGGAAATCCTCCGGCACACACCAGTACAAAACCGTCTTTTACCTCGGTTTTTGCCTCAATGGTTTCACACTTTAAGTAACGAATAACGTCTTCATCCTCTATGTCCATGTTGTAAACCGCGTCATACTCATTCATGTGAAGAGCACAGGCAAGGGCCTGACTCGGTTCAAATCGGTTCTTTTTGATTTCACCAAGAAGCAGACCGGAACGCATTACCCGAAGACCCTTTAAATCCGGAATGCTTTCCGGAAGCAGGTAAAGTCTGTCTTCCCGGATTTCCAGACGTTCTTCCGGAATATCTATTGCCAGTCTGTCAAGAAATTCTTTTACTTCCTCCGGCAGTTTTACACGCTTGTTGTTTGCCGGGTAATATTTTCGTTCGCCGTTGTCATCCTTTTGCAAAAGAGCCACAAAATGGCCCTCACCGTTTAACTTATGCGGCCACAAACGAATGGAATTTGCAATTTCTTCCCTGCCGTTTTCTATCCATTCCGGATGTCCGTAGGAAAAGCCCTCGTATTCCAGTTCCGGCTTTACCACATGCATATCCGGGTAATTTTCCAAAATGTACTGCAAGCTGCCCTCGTCCTCTTCCGGTGAAAAGGTACAAGTGGAATATACTAACATGCCGCCCGGCGCCAGCATCGGCAGGACTGCATCTAAAATTTCCAACTGCAGCTTATGATAATACTCTACGCCGTACTGCTCCCAGTTTTTCATGATAGCAGGACTCTTACGGAACATACCCTCGCCGGAGCATGGGGCATCCACCAGAATTTTATCAAAATAGCCCCTGAAACGCTCGGTAAGCTTTCCCGGTGCTTCACTGAGTATCAGGGAATTGCGGGAACCAAACAGTTCCAAATTCTTAAGCAACGCCTTTGCGCGGGAATTGCTGATATCATTGGAAATAAGAACGCCCTTACCCTGCAATTTTGCCGCCAGCTCCGTGCTCTTTCCGCCCGGCGCGGCACAAATATCAAGCACTCTGTCCCCCGGCTTTACCGGTAAAATTTCTGCCGGAGTCATGGCACTCGGTTCCTGAATATAGTATAATCCTGCAAAGTAAAACGGATGCTTGGCAGGCTGGTCATTCAAGCTGTAATAATATCCGTTATGAATCCAAGGAACCTGCAAAGTGGCAAACGGAGCTATCCGTTCCCACTCATCTTTGTTAACCTTTAATGAGTTGAAACGGACACCTCCGTGTCTTTCTTCATCGAATCCCTTTAAAAACTCAGGGAATTCCTCTTTCAGCAGTTCCTTCATCCGTTGTTCAAATTCTCTCGGTAAAGTAATCACTGTTTTCCTCTTTTCTACCTAGCGCAGACTTTGCGCACGGTAACTTTCTGCAATCACATCCAGTTCCTTACCAAAGCGGACCAACTCGTTTAAGTCGCCTTCGTTGTAGACACGGAAGAATTCTTCCTGAATCCGCACAACTTCCCGCTTGTTTGCTACCTTGTAAAGGTTCTGGATGGTTGTTAATATTTCGGATACCACACTTGCCTTAACGTTAAAGGAGTTTTGTGCATCCATGATTTCGTCCCGGACGGAAGCCATTTCCTCGTCCAGAACCACAATTGCCTCTGCCGCCTTATGGAGACGCTCTCTGAGCACCACAGGCATATTCTTTTTGTACTTATACTGTAAGGAATGCTCAATGGTTGCCCAGAAATCCATGGCAAGAGTCCTGATCTGAATCTCCACCTGAAGTTCCTTAGGTCCCTTCACGGATTCCACAGTATAATATACAATCATATGGTAGCTGCGGTATCCACTGTCTTTTTCGTTACTGATGTAGTCTTTCTCACTTTTCACTCTCATATCAGTACGATTATGGATAATTTCTGCTACCTTAAAAATATCTTCCACAAACTGACAAATAATACGGATTCCGGCAATATCCTCAATCTGCTCTTCAAACCGGTCGAATTCCACATCCTTCTTCTGGCATTTTTCCAAAATACTGGAAATGGTTTTTACTCTTCCGTTTACCTGTTCAATCGGAGAGTATTTTCCCGCCCGGCGGTTTGCGGCGATGAGATGGCGGAATTTAACCACCAACTCATCCACTGCCAGCTCATATGGCTCTAAAATTTCTCTCCAAAGCTGTATTTCCATGTTACTAAAAAACCTCCAAAAACTAACTAGTTATCTCCGTAGATAAACTCCTGCAGTGCTTCTACAGCACTTGGGTAGAATATAACCACATCCATATCTTCGCCGCGTCTGTCCGGAACCATCTTATTTTCATACATTCCGCGCTCCGGCACCTGATATGTTTCAATATCAAACATTTTATTTTCGATTACCGCAACAAGTCCCTTCTTGCAAAGATCCTTCAAATTAGCAGAAACGGTAACATACTCGGAGCACTGTTCCATAAGCTTATTCAGCTGGGTAATATTCTGGTCTTTAAACTTATCAAATAACGCCTGCAATACAATACGGTGACGGGCATTACGTCCTCTGTCGCCGGAAAGACCGTCTGCTGTTTTTACCATGCGCACACGGCAATAGCCAAGCACCTGGGAGCCGGTCATATCCTGATAGCCTGCCACAGTATTTCTTTCGCTGGCCTTAGAAATATACCTTGTGGTATTCAAATATTCGGATTCCTTTGGCGTTAAGGAAATACGCAAGCCGCCAAGCGAATCTATCAGGTTTTCAAAGCCCTTAAAATCAACTTTTGCATAGGCATCAATATCAATACCAAAGTTCTGTTCTATGGTTTCTACCGCCGCTTTGAAATTTCCGTTCGTATATGCTGCGTTGATTCTTTCCGGGAATTTGCCCGGAATATTTACATACAAGTCACGCTGGAAGGAAATCATCTTTAACGGTCCGCCGTTTAAATTGATGGAAACCACAATCATTACGTCGGTTCTTCCTCTAAGCCCATTGTCAATATTTTCTTCACCGAGCAGTAAAACGTTGATGATATCTTCATCATCCATGGCTTCGTAAACCGGCCATGGGGTTGGGGTTGGTGATAAGGTT
>JAZNXI010000131.1:0-16054 GCA_045593825.1 Lachnospiraceae bacterium | reverse complement strand
CCAACAAGCGTACCGACGAATACGGTGGTTCCTTTGAAAACCGTTACCGTTTTGCTACGGATGTTGTAAAGGCCATTAAGGCTGTTTGCGGACAGGACTTCCCGGTTTCCCTGCGTTATTCCGTTCTTTCCAAGACAAAAGGTTTTGGTGAAGGTGCGGTTCCGGGTGAGGACTATGTAGAAGTCGGCCGTGATATGGAGGAAAGTGAAAAGGCGGTTAAGTATCTGCAGGATGCAGGTTACGATATGTTAAATGCGGACAACGGTACTTATGATGCCTGGTACTGGGCTCATCCACCTCAGTATATGCCTCAGAACTGTAACTTGGAGGACGTTGCCCACATCCGCAAGTTTGTGGACATTCCTGTGGTTTGTGCCGGCCGAATGGAGCCTGAAGTAGGTGCCCAGGCCATTGCAGACGGACGTATAGACGCCATGGGTGTGGCACGTCAGTTCTTAGCAGACAGTGAGTGGATTACCAAGCTTATCGAAAACCGTTTGGAAGATATCCGTCCATGTATCTGCTGCCATAACGCATGCTTTAACATGACTCATTACAAGGGCGTGGCAAACGACCAGTCCATCACCGATGCATCCCACATCGCAAGATGTGCGCTGGACCCAGAAGTTATGCAGTCCAAGAAATATAAGATTGAACCGGCAAAGAAGGTAAAGAACATTGCGGTTATCGGCGGCGGTATCGGCGGTATGGAAGCGGCAATCGTGCTTGCAAAGCGTGGTCACAAGGTAACCCTTTATGAAAAGGACAATAAGCTTGGCGGTATTTTTATCGCGGCGGCAGCGCCTTCCTTCAAGGAAAAGGATCGTACCTTAATTGCCTGGTATGAGCGTGAAATTAAGAGATATCCAATCGATATTAAGTTAAATACAGAAGTTAAGGATATTGCAGCTTTAGGTGCAGACGAAGTTATCGTGGCAACCGGTGCAGTGGCTAAAAAGCTCCCGATCAAGGGTGCAGAGCACGCCATGGAAGCTACGGAATATCTCCTTGGCGAAAAGCAGGTAGGCGAAAATGTTGTCATTATCGGCGGCGGTCTTACCGGCTGTGAAATCGCTTATGATTTATACTTACAGGGCAAGAAGCCAACCATCGTGGAAATGAAGAACGACTTAATTGCAGTTACCGGTATTTGTCTGGCAAACACCAGCTTCCTGCGTGATTTCTTTAAGGCGAACAAGGTTCCGGTACATCTGGAAACCGCCCTGAAGGAAGTTCTGGAAGACGGCGTTATGGTGGCAGATAAGGACGGCAAGACCTTCAAGATTGATGCGGACAGCGTGATTCTTTCCGTGGGCTATAACCCGGCACCGCTGGCACCAAAGGGTAAGAATGTCCATGTTATCGGTGATGCTTCCAAGGTTGGCAACCTGCGTACCGTTATCTGGCAGGCGTGGGATGTGGCTATGAAGCTGTAAGGAGGAAAAAACTATGATATTAACCGAACAACAGCAGGCGATTTTAAATGGCGAAAAAGGCGACGTCATGGCTAAGGTTATGAAGACCTTGGTAATGTATGGCGAAGCCTTCGGCGCAGAAAAGATGGTGCCGGTGTCCTCTAAATATAATCATCTGGTAACTTCCTTTGGTTTAAAGGCGTTAACACCGGTTTATGAATTGATGAACCAGCTCATTGACAGCGGCGCGCTTTCTACCCAGAAGTTCTCCGTGGACCCAAGACCATTGGATAAAAATGTGCCATCTAATTTTTTGCAAGACTTTATTTTCAACAATTTTATGTACAGCAAGCAGGACTTCTATGAGGATCAGCTGACAAAGCTTGGTCTGATGGAAAAGGACGCTTTCACCTGTACCTGCTATATGGACGAAGTAGGCAACAAGCCGGAAAAGGGCGAAATTTTAAGCTGGGCAGAATCCTCTGCGGTAGTTTATGCAAACTCCGTGCTGGGTGCCCGTTGTAACCGTAACTCCGGTATTATTGACCTGTTCGGCTCTGTGGTTGGTCTGGTACCTTACTTCGGTCTTCTTACCGACGAAGGAAGAAAGGCTTCCTGGGTAGTAAAAATTGAAACCACCAAGAAGCCGGAAGCGCAGCTGCTTGGTTCTGCCATTGGCATGAAGGTTATGGAAGATGTACCTTATGTGGTTGGTCTTGATAAGTGGCTCGGTACCGAGCTTACCGATGCGGCATGTACGTATCTTAAAGATTTTGGTGCGGCAACCGCTTCCAACGGTGCAGTAGGATTATATCACATTGCCAACCTGACTCCGGAAGCAGTGGAGCAGGGCGAAAGCCTCATCAAAGAGGGCGCACAGGTTTATGTCATTGATGACGCGGAACTGGAAAGAGTAAAGGCAAACTATCCGGTTATCTGGAAGAATCCTGACGCAAAGCCAAAGCTTTGCTTTATGGGCTGTCCGCATATGAGCCTCCAGCAGTTAAAGGACTGGACCGACAAGGTAGAGGCGGCTCTTCGGGAATCCGGCAACAAGAAGGTTGTGATTCCTACTGTATTTACAGCAGCTCTGGGCGTATTGAAGGAATTTGAGAAAACCGATTACGCAGCAAGATTGAAAGCAACCGGTGTTATCACTTCTTACATCTGCCCATTGATGTACATGAACAATCCGCTTTGCGGCAAGATGCCGGTAATTACTTCCTCCAACAAGCTTCGTACTTATACGACGGCAAGATATTATACCGACGAGGAAATTTTAGAGCAGATTACGAAGGGAGGAAAGTAGCCATGAAAGAATTTAAAGGACGTGTAGTTACACCGGGTACCGTAACTGCAGAAGCACTGGTAACCCATGGCGGTTTGAATACTCTGGCTTCCTTCCAGAAGGCCCTGCAGTTTGGCGATAAAAAGGCAACCTGTGGCGACCAGAACAATCCGGATTTATACGGCAAGCAGATGCTGGGCAAGGCTCTTTGCCTGCCACAGACCATCGGCTCCACCACCGGTGGCATGGTGCTTTACTGTGCCTGCTCCATGAAGCGTCAGCCGGCCTGCATGCTGTTTTCCAACCATATTGACTCTTTGGCAGCAGCGGGAGCTATCTTAGCTGATGTTTGGTTAGAAGACGTAACCATGCCGGTTGTAGACTGCCTGGGCGACGAATTCTTAGAATATGTGAAGGACGGCATGAAGATTACCGTAAAAGAAGACGGTACCGTAGTGGTAGAATAAATGAATGCAAAAGAATTAACAAGACAGTATTTTGACAGTCTGTATCTGGAACAGCGTCTCATGGACAGCTGCGTTCCGGAAACGGAACTGTGGTTATTTGGAAAGAAGTTTAAAACCCCGGTTATGACGGCGGCGCTTTCACATCTGGGAACCTTTCATCCGGATGCACCAAACGGCATGGTAGACTATGCCATGGGCGCTAAGCTTGCCGGTGCGGTGCATTGGTACGGCATGGGTGAAGAACCGGAATTTGAAGCAGTAATGGCAACGGGAGCCCAGACTATCCGCATTGTAAAGCCTTATGCAGACGAAGCAAAGATAGAGCGCCAGTTAAAGCACGCAGAAGAGCTTGGTGCTCTGGCGGTTGGCATGGACATTGACCACATGTATGATTTGCAGGGAAATCCGGATGTTTGCGTAGGCGAAGCGATGACTGTGAAATCTTCGGAAGATTTGCGCAGATATGTGGAAATGACAAGCCTTCCGTTTGTGGTAAAGGGTGTACTTAGTGTACAGGATGCCGTAAAATGCGCAGAAATCGGCGTGCGGGGCATTGTGGTGTCCCATCACGGCGGAAGAATGAGCGCAGCGGTTCCGCCACTGTATGTGCTTCCTGACATTGTAAAGGCAGTGGGCCACAAGATGGAAATCTTTGTGGACTGCGGCGTGTTGTCCGGTACGGATGCTTACAAGGCAATGGCCCTTGGCGCAACGGCGGTCAGCGTGGGAATCCACCTGATTCCGTATGTGAAGCAGGGCGCAGAAGCGGTGGCAAAGCGTATTGAAGATATGACAGCAGAGTTAAAGGGTGTTATGGCGTATACCGGTGTAAAGGATTGTAAGAGCTTTGATGCGGGTGTGGTGCATCGGGTGTAATGGAATCTTGAGTAATGAGAAAGGGAAGTTGCCGGGGGCAACTTCCCTTTTTGATGTACTTTTCTTTGATTGGGTATTGGGATAAAGTTTTTCGTTATATACCCAAAGTGGTTCGAAGAAGGTGCATCGTCAGTGAGGAAAATGCGTAGCATTTTTCGAACCCGGGGTATATACAGTATTGTTAAAGTGCTATACCCCGTGAGCATGCGTTTTGAAGAAGAAATACCAGACAAAGGGTGCATTGAGAAAAAACATATCCCAATACCCCGTTATTTTCGCATATCAGGGTATTGAGATTACAAATTTCTGTAGATACCCTCTAATAGCCGATAAAATGTATTATACTGAGTATTTCTTAGCAAGTCAGGGTGTGGGATATAGGTTTTTCTTTATATACCCTGAAGGCTCATGAAGTCCAGGAAACTTCAAGTTTTTCTAACTTACTCAACATCAATTATTTAAAATTGCACTGTCTTTGGTGCTCCGCCAAAGGAAGAGAAGGTTGCGGTGGCATCCTTGAAGTACAGAACCTCGGTGTTATCATCAGTGGCAGAGTACATGACCTGAAGGTTTGGATAAGCATCCAGCATGTGCTGCTTTGCTTCCACGCGGTCATCTCTGACGAGGGTGCCTGCAAGACGAACCCAGGTGCCTTCACCAAAAGCACAAAGCTCTACCTTTGGATTTGCCTGAATCTGCTTGGAAACTTCTTTTACCTTGCCGGTCTGGATGTACAGCTTGTCCTCAAAAATGTCGATGGTGCCGAACGGACGGACTCTTGGCTGGTCGCCTTCCACGGTTGCTAAATAATAAGTGCCAAATTTCTTTATAAATTCATATACTTCCTGCATGCTAATCCTCCTCAAAATATAAAGTTTGAATTGAAGTGCTTCTTGTCTTATGGTATCATAATTACTAAATATATTCCAGATATTTTAGAGGACAGGTGAGAAAAATGGCAAAGAAAATGGAGAAAACAAATGTAATGCGTTTGCTGGACCAGAAAAAGGTTCCTTATGAGAGTTATTGTTATGTGGATGCGGCAACTACAGTAGGTACTGAGGTGGCTGCAGTGCTTGGTCAGGACCCGAATCGGGTATTTAAAACACTGGTTACGGTGGGAGGTAAAACAAAACAGAATTTTGTGTTTGTGATTCCGGTAAATAGAGAATTGGATTTAAAGAAGGCGGCCAATGCTGTTGGTGAAAAGAGTATTGAAATGATTAAGTCGAAGGAATTACTGCCATTGACAGGATATATTCATGGCGGTTGTTCGCCGATTGGGATGAAGAAGTTTTTTACTACTACCGTGCATGAGAGTGCAAAGAATTTTGATACAATCTTCTTTAGCGGCGGAAAAATCGGGTATCAGGTGGAAGTGAGCCCGGAAGACTTAGGGAAGATGATTCGGTTTACGTATGCGGATTTGTGTGAGGAAGTGTAGCTTTATGGGACTAATTACAGAAACAGAGCGACTTATTTTAAGAAGATATAGAGTGGAAGATTTACAGGATTTATATGAGTATGTGTCAAATCCCAAGGTGGTGGAATATGAGCCATATAAACCAATGTCCTTGGAAGAAGTGAAAGATAATCTTGCCTGGCGCATTTCTACTGAAGAAATGATTGCAGTGGAGTTAAAATCCAACCACAAAATGATTGGGAATGTGTATCTGGGCAAACGGGATTTTGATTCTCTGGAAATAGGGTATGTATTTAACGATACATACTGGGGAAAGGGATATGCCAGGGAAAGTTGTGAGTCTTTGATTCAGCATGCTTTTGCAGATGGAATACATCGAATTTATGCGGAGTGTGACCCAAAGAATAAAAAATCCTGGGGATTGCTTGAAAAACTGGGATTTGAGCGGGAAGGTCATTTAAAGGAAAATGTGTATTTTTGGAAAGATGAACAGGGCAATCCGATTTGGAAGGATACCTATATTTACGCGAAGAGAAATAAGTAGGTGATAACAATGGATAAAATCCAACTGATAAAACCAACCATAGAATACGCCGACGACATCATGAGATTTAAGCAGGAAATTATCGATGCCAACGACCCTGATGCTTTTGCGGGCTGTGGCAACCTGGAGGAATGCAAAACTGCAAAAGAATGGATTGACTGGATTTCCCTCAGGGAAAATCAGGAGACCTGCCCGGAGGGACGGGTGCCGTCCAATGCATTTCTTGCGGTTAGAGAGTCCGACAACCGGATTGTAGGTGTCATAGATTTGCGCCATCACCTCGGAAATCCGGTGCTTCGGGAATGGGGCGGACATTTTGGATATATTGTGCGTCCGAGTGAGCGAGGCAAAGGCTATGCCAAGGAAATGGTGCGGCAGAATTTAATCAAGTGTAAAGAGCTTGGCTTACATAAGGTGATGATTACCTGTAACTGCAACAACATCGCCAGTGAGAGGACCATACTTGCCAACGGTGGTGTGTTTGAAAAGGAAGTTTTGGTGGATGGCGAGTACACCAAACGGTTCTGGGTAACCATTACGGAAAGCTTGCTGGAGACTACACAGAATACAAGAGAATTAGGCGGCTATGTCGTAAAAGACGGACTTGCAACCAAGCGGAATTCTTTGTGGAGAAGTGATGTGCAGAACTATCCTTCGGAAGCAGATTTTACATGCTTAATAGAGCGTGGGATTACTACCATCATCGATTTACGGGGCGATAAGGATCTGGCAAGAAAGCCGAGCGGGTTTGCGAATGCGGAAGGTTTTACCTATATCAATTGCCCGATTATCGAGGGCAGCGGTATTCCGGAATCGGTGGAGCAAGTGCCGGTAAGCTATTTGAAAATCGCCCAGGCAGAACATATGCCGAAGGTGTTTAAAGCCATTGCCAATGCAAAGACAGGTGTCATGTTTAATTGCACCGCGGGAAAAGACCGTACCGGTGTGGTTTCTGCGATTTTACTGCTTCATGCAGGCGTTTCTGATGCGGATATTATTGAAAATTATGTGCTGACGAGAGAGTACGGCAGAGAACGTTTGGAACTGGTACATAAGAATTTTCCTGAAGTAGATATGAATATTGTGACGCCGAAGGAATGGTTTATGGAGGAGTTTTTACGGTTGTTCAGAGAAAAGTTTAGAACAGCAGAAGCGTATTTTGAGAGTCTGGGATTGAACACAGATGAGATAGAAGCTGTAAGACGGAAACTTGTGTAAAAAATGTAGTTGATAAGCTGTCGGGGAGGTTGTTGTATGAAACACTGCGGAACAAAACAAATAGAAACCAAAAGATTGATTTTACGCCGTTTCAGAAGCGGTGATGAGATTGCCATGTATGAAAACTGGGCGTCTGACCCGGAAGTAACGAAGTATCTCACGTGGCCGACACACACAAATACGGATGTAAGCAAGATGGTGCTGGAGGACTGGATAAATTCTTATGAGAAGGAAGATTATTACCAGTGGGCCATTGTTCCAAAGGATAACAACAATGCGCCGATTGGTTCCATCAGTATTGTCGGCATGAAAGAAAAGGTTGGCTCGGTGCATATCGGTTACTGCATCGGCAGAAAGTGGTGGCATCAGAGAATTACTTCCGAAGCGCTGGCTACGTTAATTGACTTTTGCTTTGAAGAGCTGGAGGTAAACCGGGTGGAAGCAAGGCATGACCCGAATAATCCGCATTCCGGCGGAGTAATGAAAAAATGCGGCATGAAATTTGAAGGAACCCTCAGGCAGAGAGACCATAATAATCAGGGGATTTGTGATGCCAGCTATTATGGGATTTTGAGAAGTGAGTGGGAGGAATTTACTCATGGGAAGATTTGATAACTTTAAATTTGCAGTACAGGAAAAGAAAAAACTGCGTGTGATTTTAGATACCGACGCCGCATGTGAAGCGGATGACCCGTTTGCCATTGTGCAGGCGCTTTTAACACCAAGATTTCATGTGAAAGGCATCATTGCAGAACTGTTTGCCAATGAAGGCGGCGGAGAATCGGTAGACCAAAGTTATGAAGTAATCCAGAAGATTTTAGGTCTGATGAACATTGAGGATGTGCCGGTACTTCACGGCTCTTACCGGAAGCTTCAGACGGAGCAGTCGGTGCTGGTTTCTGAGGGCGCGGATTTTATCATTGAGGAAGCACGCAAGGAATGCGAGGAGCCGCTGTATGTGCTTTGCATGGGCGCCCTTACAAATGTGGCGATTGCTTTGAACAAAGCGCCGGACATTGCAGACAAATTTACCTGCATCTGGATTGGCGGCGGCTTTTATCCAAACGGCGGCTGGGAGTTTAATTTGTTTAATGATATTAACGCAGCCAATGCAGTGTTTAAATCCAAGGTGGAGCTTTGGCAGGTGCCGATGGAAACCTACTGCACCATGCAGGTTGGTTATGCGGAGCTGCAGCAGAAGGTACGTCCATGCGGCGAAATCGGCAAGTTCTTATTTGAGCAGATGACGGAGTATGGCCTGCGGGCTGACTGGGTAGCAGGAGAGAGCTGGTCATTGGGAGATTCTCCGAGTGTGGCCTTGGCTCTTAACCCTGGTTGCGGTTGGAACATTAAGAGAAAAGCTCCGGTATTTGACAAGGAAGGCCACTATGTGTACTGCGATTTAAATAGGGAGATTAGGGTATATAAACGGGTGGATTCCAGATATGTACTGGAAGATTTGTTCTGTAAATTAGCGATTTTTGCAGAAAATAATTAAAGGAGAATTTAACAAATATGAAAGCGGTTGTGTTTGATATGGACGGTCTGATGTTTGATACGGAGCGGTTGGCTATCCTTGCCTGGGACTATGCCGGAGAAAAAATGGGACTCGGAAAAGCCGGGTATATGGTTTATAAAACTCTCGGAATAAACGTAGAAGCATCGAATCAGATTTGGAAGAAGGAGTTTGGCGACCAATATAACGAAGAAGAACTTTGGAAATACACCAGGGAGTTTAACAACGACTTTTATGCCAACAATAAGGTTCCGGTAAAGAAGGGGCTGTATGTGTTATTGAATTATTTGAAAGAAAACGGTTACAAGCTGGCGGTGGCCTCTTCCACAAGCAAACGCGGCGTGGAACGTAACTTGAAGAGTGCCGGAGTGCTTGAGTACTTTGATGCCCTGGTTTGCGGTGACATGGTAGAAAAATCCAAGCCGGAGCCGGAAATTTATTTAAAGGCTTGTGAGGCACTTGGCGTGGAGCCGGCAGAAGCACTGGCACTGGAGGATTCCAGAAACGGCTTGCTTTCTGCGCACAGAGCCGGCATGAAGGTAATCATGGTGCCGGATTTGTGGGAGGCAGATGAGGAAGTGAAAGCGTTTCTTTGGAACATGTGCAACGATTTGGAAGAAGTAAAAGAATTCCTGGAAAAGCAGTAAAATAAGGCGTGGAAAGGAATTTGGCGGAAGAAGAGGAATGAAAACATGGAAAAAGTTCTGATTATCGGTGGCAACGGCAGCGGAAAAACTACCTTTGCAAAACAATTGGCGGAGAAAACCGGGCTTCCTTTGGTGCATCTGGACTCCTTGTATTGGAAGGACAACTGGGAAAGTGTCGGCAGGGAAGTATTTGATGCCCGGTTGGAGGTAGAGTTGAATAAACCACAATGGATTCTGGACGGTAACATGAACCGGACGCTGCCTCATCGTTTGAAGTACTGTGATACCGTATTTTACCTTGATTTTTCCTCTGTTTCCTGTTTGATTGGTGTGATTTCCAGAACCATAAAATATTATGGAAAAACCCGTCCGGATATGGGACCGAACTGCCCGGAAAAGATTTCGATTGGGTTTTATAAAGAGGCGTTTCTGTATAACAAAAAGTTCAGGAAGAAGTATTATGGATTTATGGAAGAAAATCCACAAATAAATTGGGTTGTATTGAGAAATCGGCGGCAAGTAAAGAAGTACATAAGAGAAAATTAAAAGGAGATTTAACAAAAATGGATATATTTGCAGAACAGCAGTACATTGTAGAGCGTCTGGATGGCGACTACGCATACTTAAGAAACATAAACAGTCCGGAGGATGATTTAAAATGTGTAGCAAGGGCTTTGTTGCCGGAAGTTGGTGAAGGGACAAAACTTCGCTACGAAATGATGTCTTATGAATTGATGGAGTAGATATAAACAAGGCACACAATCCTTTTGGGAATGTGTGCCTTTTCAATTACTGTGCCTCGATCGTTCCGCAGGCAATTTTTGCTCCGGAATTTCCGGCAGGTTGGGAAGTAAAATCATCCAGCATGGAATGTAATACTATGGTTCTGCCGATGATTTCACCCACAGAAAACCGGTTGGTCAAAAAGGTCGAAAAGGCATAACCGTTTGCACCGAAAATCGGTGGCAGATCTCCTGCATGGTACGGATGATTGCAGTTATATGGGTTATAATGAGTCAGCGTATCCGCAAACGGGTCTGCAAAATTTCCGGTACACCCGCTGCCGTTGTGGATATGAAAACCAAACACCGGATTAGTGCAGGCAGAATTGCCGGTCGGCAAGCCGGAAAACTCAGCGGCTACTAAGGTGCCGTAGGCAGTCTGGTAAAAGCGTACTTCGCCGTAAATGCCAGGATAAGCGCTGCTTCCGCGAACATAGGCAATGGCCCGGGGCGGAGTGGCGAGTATTGCTGCAAAATAGGAAAGTCGGTTTCGGATTGGCATAAGAATACCCCTCAAAGGTGGTTATTCTTAGCATATGCGAACTTACTTTAAACGTTCGCAGTAAATCCGGATGGCCTCCGCAGTGAATTCTGCGGTACCCTCTCCGCCGTAGTTATTAATATTTTCTGTCATTTCTCCGCCGGCGGCATACATCTGTCCAAGACCGGCAAGAATTTCCGGCGTACAGTTGTAAAAATGCTCGGTGATGTAGGCGCGCAGCTCGGCTACCTTTTCCTGAACAGCATCATCGGATGGCTCTAAAGAAAGAAGTTTTCCTATATCAGCAAAAATATTCATCATGCCGATACTGATAGATTTTTCCTGTTCTTTAGAACGGCCTTTGCTTTTTTCTTTATATTCCTTGTAGGCAGGTGTGGAGCCGTAGCTTTCCTTAGCCTGCTTTGCATATTCATCAATTTTCTTTGTGTCAAATGCTTCAAAATCCATTAGTTTTTTCACTCCTATTGCTTGAATTCCTCTGGCGAGGTCAATTAAATTTTCTAAGTGTTCCTTTTCCATTGTCAGAAGGTGGATTTGCTGTTCCAATGCCTTGTTACGTTCAAAATTTGGGCTGTCTAAGATTTCTTTAATGTCTTTTAGCGGAAATTCCAGCTCTCTAAAAATCAGAATGCACTGCAAACGTTCCAAAGCCTCCTCATCATATAACCGGTAGCCTGCTTCTGTGGTGGTTGTGGGAGATAGCAGACCGATAGCGTCATAGTGGTGCAGGGTGCGGACGCTGATTCCGGCGAGTTTGCTTACTTCCTGAACGGTTTTCATAATGTCACCTCCTTTGGTGGCGAAATGGTATAAAAGATGATTATTTATCAGCTGATGTAATCAGTATAAACTATAACGTAACGTGAGAGTCAAGGGAATCTTGAAATTAATTTATGGAGTTTACAATTGAAGGTAATGTGGTAAAATAAAAGAGTTGAAAAGATACAAAGTATAAAGAAAAAGGAGTGTCTTATCATGAGAAAAAATTTTGGAGCAAGACCATGTGTATACCCAATGCCGGTATTTATCATCGGCACTTACGACGAGAATGGCACACCGGATGCCATGAATGCGGCATGGGGAGGTATTTCTGAAGAAAAAGAGATTACCATTTGCGTGGATTCTTCCCACAAAACAGCAAAGAATTTTATGAAAACAGGCGCTTTCACCGTCAGCATGGCAACTGCAGACTATGTGACAGAATGTGACTATGTTGGCGTAGTATCTGCCAACGATGTACCGGATAAAGTGGCAAAAGCAGGCTTCCATGTAATCAAGTCCGAGTTTGTCAATGCGCCGTTGTTTGAGGAGCTTCCAATGGCACTGGAGTGTAAGGTCATCAGCTACGACGAAGAATCCTGTCGCCTGTTTGGCGAGATAGTAAATGTCAGTGCGGATGAAAGCGTGCTGAATGAAAACGGAAAGGTGGACCCGGCAAAGCTTCGCCCGATTACCTTTGACCCAATGAATAATGCATACCTTGTGTTGGGTGAAAAGATTGGAAATGCCTTTCAGGATGGTTTGAATTTGAAGCAGTAGATAGCATCGAATAAAAGGAACACTACATAAAAATGAATATCAAAAGAATAAATACATATGACGATAAACGTTTTTCTCAAAAAGTTTTAAACCAGCACGGCTGTTTTTTAGTAGAGGAAGAACCTTACGAAATTGAAATTATATCGGACTTTGAGGCAATCGTAAGAGGGACAGACAGCGCCGTATACCCTGCGGTTATAGAAGAGTTTTTGTTTTTTACACCGCACATTACAATCTTTTATAATGAAAAACGTGAAATTGTGAAACAATATCCAAAGGCGGAGCTTTTTGAACTCTCACTGGATGCCATCCAACCCTCTCAGTTTTATGTGGACCGGGATAAAATAGCGGCAATCAGTACCTTTATTACAAAAGGTGAAGATATTATTGTTCAGGTTGCCAACTACCAGGACAGATACATTTCCCTGGATGGACACACCAGGCTGTATTATGCGGTATTGCAAGGTTTTAAAACGGTCCGTGCCGTGCTTGCAGAAACGGATGATTGTATTTTTGATTTCGTCGAAGAAGCTCAAAAAAGAGGTATAGTCACACCGAAAGATTTAATATTAGTATCTCATAAGGAATACAAGGAAAAGTGGAATAAGTATTGCGACGAATATTTCAGTAGCAAACAGTAAATGCAGAATGGAGCACAAAATATGGACTTAGCACTGGTTACCCTGCAGCAGGTAGGGATTTTATTTGTATTAATCGTCATCGGATATATTTGCGGAAAAACCGGGGTTGTCACCTCGGAAGGCAAAAAGGTATTGTCCAATTTCTTAATTAAGGCAATTGTTCCGGCTATGATTGTCAATGCGTATTTGAATATGGAATTTGATACGCAGATACTAACCAATCTTTTGCAGGCCTTTGGCCTCAGCTTCGGCTCCATCTTTTTTGCTATGCTGGTGAGCGGATTTCTTTTGTGGAAGATGAAAACCAAAAACAAAAAGGTGTTATGGTTTGCCTGGAGCTATTCCAATGCGGCGTATATGGGATTTCCGTTAGTAAAAGGCTTGTTTGGGGACGAAGGCATGATATATGCCAGCGCCTTTGCCACGGTATTTAACATTATCATCTGGTCCATCGGATACGCCATCATGAGCGGAGAAACCGATGGAAAGAAACTGATAAAAACAGTGCTGAAAAGTCCGGTTACCGCTTCGGTAGCAGTGGGACTTCTGGTTTATTTATGCCGGATTCCGGTGCCGGAAATTATCAAGGCGCCAATCCGGATGATGGGTGAGTCAACTACGCCGATTTCCATGATTATCATCGGTGTGATGATTGCGGAAAGCCGGTTAAAGTCGATTGTTGCAAATAAGGAAATCTGGCTGACCGTGGCAGTGCGTCTGGTGCTGATTCCGGCCCTTACCTTTGGTCTTTACTATTTGTTCGGCATTGGCGGAATGGTGGGAAGTGTCATCTTAATCCAGGCAGCAAGCCCGACGGCGGCAACTACTTCCGTACTTGCTACACAGTTTAACCATGATGAAGCTATCGGTGCGGGAACTGTGGTAATTACAACAATTTGCAGTATTGTGACGTTGACAATATTTGCAATGCTCTTGAATTATTTATAAGACATGATACAATAGAAATAAGAGATTTTCTTCGTGTACAAAGGAGGATTACCATGAAAAAAAGAGGTCTTTTGGTGTTACTTGGAGTTGCTGCAATGGCAATGTCCGGTTGCGGTGTGGCACAGGTGGAATCTGCGGCAGGAATGTTGGTGGATTCGACTGAAAAGGTGGCAGGACTTGCTACATCGTCGGGCAGTCAGGGTTCTGCAATTGAGCGCTGGGTTGGTAATCTGGCCGGCAGCGTGGCTAATTTCGAAGTCGATGTAGATTTAGATATTGATAAGATTTATTCCGATATAGAAACTGCAATCACAGAGCAGTTGGCAGATAAACTGCTTCAGGAAGTTCAGAACATGGTAAATGAGGAACTGAAAGAAGTAGGAATGACGGTTGAAATCAAGGAAGACGGTTCCACTAAGATTCAAACGGAAACCGGCATTGGTGTGACACAAAAGGAAGATGGTTCTTTGGAAATTGAAGCCACAGAGGGTGAAATAGAGCAGTTAGACGGCAATTGGCCGAAAAATGACTTTACAAAGCAGGTTCCAAAGCCGGATTTCCAGCCAACGGCAGCAAACACACAGGAAAAGTCCTTTAGTGTTGCTTTTGTGGACGCCAAGGTAGAGGATATCCGGAATTACGTGGAAGACCTGAAAAAGGCAGGCTTCACCGTGAATGCAACCAATAAGGATGTGGAAGTGTTTGGTGTAGTGGCTTATGCGTACACTGCTTCCAACGGAAACGGCTATAAGGTGGAAGTGACCTATGCACAGGATATGTGCGGTATGACTATTACAAAAGAGTAAATACAACCCCCATATTTCCGTATAAACCGTTAGCGTGAGCGGGTTTATAGGAAATATGGGGTTGATTATTGCATTAAAATCATATATAATTACTAATAGATTTTTTGAAAGAGGTGAAAAGATGAGAAGATAATCGACTTTTGTAAACATGAGAATTTGATTTTAATTCGGCGTGATTTCAGTGGAAATGACGTTTTAGTTCATGTTGCCAAAAGTGGGTTATCTATCTTGTTTACCCTCTTTTTTTGTTTTGCAAATAATCAGCATACATAAATGATGCAGCCCGGGTGTAGTGCGCGCAGTATCCGGATGCATGGAGGAAGATAGATAATTCGGAATTACTTGGCAACAGGTAGTTCCGTTTTTTATTCACGCCGAGACAAGGAGTGATGTATATGTTACAGGTAAAAAACTTAACAATAACCCATAAAAAGGACAATAGAGTCCTGTTAGATAAATTCAACTTGATATTAAACGATGGCGACAAGTGTGCCATTATCGGGGAGGAGGGCAACGGAAAATCCACCCTGCTGAAACTGATTGTGAACGAAGAATTTGTAGATGATTATGTGGACTTTTCCGGGGAGATTATCCGCAATAACAAGGTAATCGGTTATTTGGCCCAGGAGCTGACAATGGAGGAAAAAGCTCAGACCATTTATGAGTTTATGTGCGAACTGCCATTGTTTTTTGAACTGACTCCGCAGGAGTTATCCGATGCGGCCAGACGGCTGAAGCTTTCTGTAGAACTGTTCTACTCCGAGCAGAAAATGGGAGAGCTTTCCGGCGGAGAAAAAATCAAACTGCAGCTGGCGAGGCTGATGCTGGCGCGACCGGATGTGCTGCTCTTGGACGAACCTTCCAATGATCTGGACATTGATTCCCTGCGCTGGCTGGAGCAGTTCATAAATGACGCAAAGATTCCGGTGCTTTATATTTCCCACGATGAAACGTTGCTGGAAAATACGGCGAACAAGATTGTACATTTGGAGCAGTTGAAGCGGAAGCAGGAGTGTAAATATACGGTGGAAAAGGCGGGCTATCGGGATTACGTGGACCGTAGAATTTCCGGTCTTGCCCATCAGGAGCAGGTGGCAAGAAAAGAACGGGCAGAGTATGACAAACAGCAGGAAAAGTTCCGGCAGATCCAACAGAAGGTGGAACACGCCCAGAATGTGATTTCCCGTCAGAACCCATCTGGCGGGCGTTTGCTGAAAAAATCCATGCATCGTATTAAGGCCTACGAAGCAAGATTTGAAAAAGAATATGAGAATATGACCGAGATTCCGGAGACGGAGGATGCCATCTTTATTAAGTTTGGCGAAAAGGCATATATGCCGGCGGGTAAGACCGTGCTGGAATATGAGTTATCGCAGCTTACGGTAGAAGACAGGGTGTTGGCACGGGACATCTTCCTTCGGATTAAAGGACCGGAAAAGGTC